>JACDBM010000417.1 GCA_013694945.1 Chthoniobacterales bacterium | reverse complement strand
GAACGGCGCGACAGCGTAGATCCTGCCGATCACAATGTGCTAGACTGCGCCCATGCCGGCTTCATCCCGGGGCGAGTCCCAGTCGCTGTGCGTGGAGGAGGTGGTTGCTGCGCGGGACCCGTCTGCGGTCCGGGAGCTATTCGATCGGATCGCGCCGCGATATGACCTTGCCAATCATCTCCTGAGCGGCGGCATCGACTTCTGGTGGCGCGAGCGCGCTGCCAGATTGGTGAAACAATGGCGTCCGCCGCGCGTACTGGACTTGGCGACTGGAAGTGGCGATTTGGCATTGGCGATCAAGCGGAAGTTGCCGCAATCCGAAGTTATTGGGGCGGACTTCTCGCCTGAAATGCTGGCGATTGCACGGCGCAAAGGTTTGACGCAGACAGTGGTGGCAGATGCGCTGTGGCTGCCGTTTGCCGATCGTTCGTTCGAGACGGTGACGGTCGCGTTCGGATTGCGTAACATGGCTGATTGGGGAGCGGCACTGCGAAATATGGCGCGCGTGCTTACCGCGGGCGGTCACTTGCTGGTGCTCGATTTCTCGCTCCCTCGTGGAATTCTCCGACCCGCCTATCGCTTCTATCTGCATCGGTGTCTCCCCACGCTCGCTGCGATCGTTACGGGTAAAAAGGACGCCTATGATTATCTTGCCGCGTCGATCAAGAAGTTCCCCAGCGGTGGAGCGATGACAGCACTGATCGAGGCGAATGGTTTTTCGGGCGCGACCGCGCTCCCGCTCACGGGCGGCATCGCGACGATCTACGTGGCGGCGAAGGCGAATTTGTAGGACTCCTCAACGCTGTGGGGATCGGCGGGACTAGCGGTGTAGAAAAGGTCACGGCGCCGGAGTAGCCGGCGGAACAGAAGGTGAAGGCGCGGGTGTCTCCATCAACGGCAGCCGGAGCGCGTTGAAGTCGGGATTACTCAGGATAAACACGCCGTCGCGACCTTCCACGCGCGCGTACCACATTCCTTCCCCGGCGGGTCCTCCGACGATCAATTTGTGCGCTACTTTGTCATCCGGCGACGTGGTGAAGCTAATTTGGGCCTGCACCCTCTCGAACGCTTGGGGCGGAGTCGGGCCGCCAATCCAGCGCACGGCACGCAACTTGGTGAGCGTGTTCAACAACGATTGAACGTTTACCTGAGTGACTGGCGGACCGCCGGCTGCGGCGATCCATTCTTTGTTCGGTCCACGGGTCAGCACAATCTCGCTCTGCGTTGTAACGCTGAGCCGATGGACCTCTTCCGGCTTCACCTTGAAGATGGCGAGCTCCTGCCATTGCGCCGGGTCGGTGAAGATCCCTTCCACGAACGCACGCCGAACGGCCACAATGAACGGCTCTTCGCCGACGCGTGCAAACACCTCCTCGCCTTCAGTTTTCCCAAAGATCAGCGTCGCGAACGGATGTTCGCCTGCATTTGATTCAGCGGTGTTTTCGGAGGCAAACGAGCTGAAGGTCAGCTTGAGCTGTGGCTGGTCCAACCCGTACTTCGGAAGATCTGAGGCAACATCCTCCACGAATCTCGTCACCTGCTCGTTCTTCAGCGTGTCAAGAAGCCGGGTCACCTCGGCCAGGTTGGCCGGTTGATTGTCGCGGCCCGGAAGCATCCAAGCCTGATCTTTGCGCGCGAGCACTGTCTGCGGTTTGGCCGGTGCCTCGATTGTGATGCGATCCAGGTTGTTCGTATCGATGCGCACCAGATGGCGGTCGCGCAGATCGGCGGGCGTGGAGTTCAAAATCTCCTCGACCTTCTTCGGCAGCGTGTAGACAAAACTCCGGGCAGAGAAGCGCGCGTAAACCTGATCTTTTTCCTTCTCCGGAGCGGCGCCGATCTGGAGCGTCTGGCCTTCTTTGTCCTCCTGCTTGAAAAGCGTAATGGAACCGCGGGGCTCTGCGAGCCCGTACGGTTGCAAATCCCCGCGATCGTCGGCCACGAATTGTTGGATCCGTGCGCTCGTCACTTGGGCGATCAGGTCCGTAATTTTCTGGCTGTCGCCCCGCGTTCGGAGCGGCTTCACGATCTCCCACACGTCACCCTGCTTCTGCAGTTCCATCTCACCGGCGGCCGTTCGTAAAACAATACGCGCCACCTGCGCAGCGGTCAGGTCCGTCAGTTTGCGGTCGCGGAACTCTTCCGCCTTTTTTATGACGTCATTCCTGACCGTGTTGCGGACAAGGAAGGTGTCCTTTGAGTTCTCGAAACGGACATACATTCTGCCTTCCAGCGCCGCTTCTTTGCCGAAAAGAATTTCCGGCGGCGAGTCCTTTCCCAGAAGCTTCAATCGCAGCTTTGGTTTCTCGAGATCGTATTCGGCCAACCTGCCTTTGTCGGCTTCGACTTCTTTGGCGGAGATGGTCTCGTCTTTCTCCCAATGGTCGAGATCGCTTAGCAAATTTTCGATCGCTGCCTGATCGGCCCGATCCTTGATCGGCGCTTCCAGACGCCACTTATCGCCGGTGCGTCGCAGCTCAATCTTTTCGTTCCCGTTTGTAATCACGAGCCCTTCGAGTTTGTCACGCTCGAGGTTCAGGACCTGACCGGACCGCCGCTTCGCTTCCTCCGTGTTCGGCCCCTTGCTCTCGAAAAACTTGATCCAGACGCTCAGGACGACGGCCGCCGCGAGCAGGAGGAGGGTCGTTCGTGATTTCATTCGTTGGGCAGAGAATCACGCCCGTCGCTGCCACCAGACCGCCGTCCCGATTGCGGCCGGAATCAGCGGCATCAAAACCAGGATCAGCCAGCGCAGATTGCGCAGCGCGCCATCGTCCAGGCTGAAGGTAAGGGTTCGTGAGACTTTCGGCGCAATACCGATGAGTTGCTCGCGATTGAGCAGCCAATTGACGCTTCCGGAGATGAAATCGAGACCTTGCTGATCCTGGGTCAGTGCGTTGTCCTGGACGAATGTTGAGTTCGCGACCACGACCATCCGGGACGAGTTCGCTTGCACGCGCTCATCAGCGCTTCCGCCTTTCTCGACCGCGACGGCGAAATTGAGCGGCGCGTCCTGATCGCGTCCCGGAGTAAATTCCAAGATCGTCTCGTCATCCGAATTGTAATCCGCTTCGCCCCAGTAACCCTTTTCCGCCTCGGCCAGCGGTTGGAGGCGGATGTTGGCGGCGCGCAACTGTTCCGCGGGGGCGAGCGTGAGCGAGGAAGTGCCGCCGAGGAAAGGAGCCTGCACTCCCGCGAGCCGCTTCGTGATTGGGCTATCCGGCAGGAATTTGCCGATCACGTCGCGAACGCGCATGACTTCCTGGATGCCCGTTTTGATCATTGCCATGAGTCGGTTGTCGTTCACGCGCACGCCCAGCTCGTTCAGAAAGGCCGTCAGCTTCGGCGTCTTGGCCGCCGGGTCGAGCAGGACGAGAATGCGACCCTGCTTCTCCCAAAACTCGCGCAGCAGCTGCATCTCGCGATCCGAGAAATCGTATTGGGGACCGACGATCATGATTGTTTTCATTTCCGCAGGAATCGCCGGTACGTCGAAAAAGTTCAGCGGCTCGACCTTGATATTCTCGTTCTCAATGAACGTCTTCAGCACCGAGATCGGGCTGCGGACGCCCGGCTCTGGTGTCATCGGCGATGACATTGTCGGAGGAGCGTCTTCAATCGAGGGTTCTTTGTGACCGAGAACGTAGCCGATCGTGTTCTTTCTCCCTTCCACGAGGTCGATCATCGCGCTCGTAATCGCCTGCTCGCCTTTGAATGCCGAAACCCTCGGCTGCTCGCCTAACATGGGATTGCCCTGGTCGACCTCGGCCATTTCGGAAGCCTTTACCGTTTTGTTCCGCCCGTCGTAGTCAACAATGAGCAGGCTCTCGTCACTCACCACCTTGTACTTGTCGAAGACCTCTTTCGCGCGTGAGAGGCTGCGCTCCGGATCGATGTTTTCGACGTCGATTTTTCCCTTCGCGGCATACTGATATTCCGTCAGTAAGTTCTGCACATCCTGTCCGATCGGATTGTTGTTTCCGAAGAAAACGGTGATCCGCATTTTGCCTTTCACGCTCTCGAGGAAGCGCTTCGATTTATCGGAAAGCGCGTATTTCTTGTCGCGCGAGAGATCCCACCGGCGGTAATGCTCGAATCCGAGGTAGTTCACCATGACGGCGAGGAATAGGAGGATCGCGATCTGCACCAGCACGTTCAGACCGATTCGGACGCGGTGAATCTTCGGGGCGCGCTCTCTGGGTTTCGCGGTAGTTTCAGTCGCCATCCTCAGAGCCTCCACTTGCGTGATTGGAACGCCTGGTGCGTGAGCGCCAGCATCAGGATTGTCATGCTCACGTAAAGCACGATCGGGCGTGTATCGATTTCACCGCGCGAGAGCGTGCCCATTTGCTCGATGGCCGAAAAGTAGCCGAGCAATTGCCGCGTCGCCGAGCTGATGTCCTGCACGATAAACGACACCAGCCCGGAGAAGAAATGCAGCGTGATCGCGCAGAAGGAAATGATCGCGGCCACGATCTGGTTTCTGGTCAGGACAGAGGCGAGGCAACCAACCGAGAGATAGAAAATTCCGAGCAGGAACAACATAAGATAAGAGCCGAGATACGCGCCCATGGAGTTCGCAGCTGGCTGATGCGTGACTCTTTCAAAGAGCGCGAAGTAGAGGAGCGTCGGGATCCAAAGAACGATGTAAAAAACAAGAGCGCCGAAAAATTTCGCGAGCACAACCTGCCAGTCCCGGACTGGGGCAGTCATGAGCGGCTCGATCGTACCAAGCTTAAACTCCTCCGCGAAGAGCCGCATCGTGATGAGCGGGAAGATCAGAACGAAGGCGAACCAGAAAAACACGGAATTAAAGAAAGCTTCCTGAA
>JACDBM010000411.1 GCA_013694945.1 Chthoniobacterales bacterium | reverse complement strand
ATCATCGGAGCGGCCTTTGGCGGAATCGTGACCTCCTTGGTGAAGGACATCATCATGCCGCCCATCGGAGTGCTGACCGGCGGCCTCGATTTTTCGAACAAGTTCCTGCTCTTGAAGCAGGCGCCAGACGGCGGCGCTTTTGCGACGCCAGCGGAAGCGGCGAAAGCTGGAGCTGTGACGTGGAATTACGGCAACTTCGCCACTCTGCTCGTTAATTTTCTGATCGTAGCTTTCTGCGTCTTCCTGCTTGTCCGCGCGCTGAATAGGTTGAAACGGCCGCAGCCGGGGACGACGAATCCCGCCTCAAAAGATTGCCCCTTCTGCCAAATGACCATCCCGATCAAAGCTACGCGTTGTCCGCATTGTACCTCGGAAATGGCAGACCAGACGCGCGCCTAGACCAAAGCGGCTGCGACCTGCGGCAACCGCAAAATGCGTTCTGGCGTGCACAGCCAGATTCGACTTTGGGCGTCGGCTTCCCAGGCGTTGCCCGCCGCCCACGGGGAGAACGCCGGCAGAACCCAGCAATTCCCTTGCTGGACAAAAGCAGGCAGTTTGAGGCGCAAGCCAGCACCGTCAGCAACGCTGCCCGCGGGATGATGATGGCCGATGATTTGCACCGAATCTGTCACCGTTGCGCCGCAGTGGCCGTGGTGAAAGTAGAACCCATTCGTTTGCCACGAATTCAGCAAATCCGGGCTGCCGGCCAAAGATCGATCGTGATTGCCTGAGAGAACGACTACTTCGCACAGGGCCGCGAGCCGCTCGATCAATCGCGCGGCTTCGGCAGCGGCCGCTCGGTCGTGGACGAGATCGCCGACAATCACCAGGTGCCGTGGCTGATATTCCAGAAGCAGATCCTTGAGCCGCTGCTCGATCGAGGCCATCCCCCAGAACGGCACCAAACGCCCGGCTGCACGTTGACTGAGTTCATAACCATAGTGGAGGTCGGCGATCGCCAGCCAGCGTTGAGCTTGATGGAAGAGGGCGAGCCGACCGTCGAGGACAAGCTCCACTCCCACAAAAGCTTGGCGAGACGGTAAGAGAGGCATTTGGAACAGGGAGCGGCCGAAATTATCGCTTGCGGTGTAGTGCTTCAATCGCTATTCAGCCGATTCGAAAATGCCTGACGTGCTGAAGCTTACGGTCCTCGCGACATTCGCTGCCTTGCTCGCGAGCTGCGAGACGCAGCAGCGTTCTGCGGCGCGCGGCAGGATCCAAAAAGTACGCACGACCGCTTACACGGCTCATGAAGGAACCGGCGGGCGTAATGCCGTCGGTCGGCGCCTCTCGCGCGGAGAGCTTAAAAGCGCGGCATCTGATTGGTCGCGCTTTCCGTTGGGAACCCGGTTCCGAATTGTCAGTACCGGGCAGGAATACGTGATCGACGATTACGGCGGCGCGCTGGTTGGCACAAACACAATCGATCTCTACACGACTTCCAGACACGCGATGAATCGGTGGGGCGTCCGCCATGTGGAAATTGAAATTCGGCACTGGGGTTCCGAGCAGGAGAGCCTGAAGGTGCTACGACCCCGCCACAAAATCAGACGCGTTCGACGCATGATTGCCAGCCTGGAAAAAAAGCAGCTCTAGCGGGCTACAGCGCTGTTTTTTTTGACAGCGCATCCCTGCGGGTGCCCGTTAGCCGTGTGAAAATTCTGGTCGTAGGCGGCGCAGGTTACATCGGAAGTGTTTGCGCGGAATTGCTTATCAATGAGGGGCATGACGTCGCGGTCTTCGATAACCTGGCGGAGGGCCATCGGGGAGCCATCGACCCGCGGGCGCAGATGATCGAAGGCGACTTGTGCGCCCAAAGTAGTATCGAGTCCGCTCTTTCGGCAACAAAGCCGGATGCGGTCATGCATTTCGCTGCTAGCACGCTGGTGGCTGAGTCGATGGAGCACCCGTCGAAATATTTTCGTAACAACGTTGCGAACGGCTTGAACTTGCTCGACGCAATGGTCGCAACGGGCGTGAAACGCCTCGTCTTTTCGTCCACCTGCGCCACCTTCGGCCCTCCCGAGCGAATTCCCATCGACGAGACTTTGCCGCAACGCCCGATCAATCCTTATGGGGAATCGAAACTGGCGTTCGAGCGGATTTTGCGCTGGTATGATGAGATCTACGGCCTCCGGTTTGTCGCGCTTCGCTACTTCAACGCCGCCGGAGCGTCTGAGAACTTCGGCGAGGATCACCGGATCGAGACTCACCTGATCCCCAATGTGCTGAAGGTCGCCCTCGGCCAGCAGTCGCACGTCGATATCTACGGGACAGATTACGAGACGCCGGATGGCACTTGTATCCGCGACTACATCCACATCGTAGATTTATCGCAGGCTCACATTCTTGCGCTCAATGCCCCTAAAAGTGGGTTCTACAACCTCGGCACCGGCGGCGGCTCAAGCGTACGCGAGGTAATCCAAACCTGCCGGAAAGTCACCGGGCGCGAAATCCCGGCGATCGAGAAACCACGTCGTCCCGGCGATCCGCCGCGTTTGGTCGCAGCCTCCGCGAAGATCAAGAGGGAGCTGCGTTGGGAACCGCAGTTTCAGCAATTGGACACCATTATCGAAAGCGCGTGGAAATGGCATCAAAAGTTTCCTAACGGTTACGCTGACTAGAGTCTGACGGGCTCCACGTTCAGGACCAAACAAAAAAGCGCCCGCGGAAACACGTCCCGCGGGCGCTGTCTATGATTCTAATCCCGTCGAGCAGTCCTTACGGAGTCGTCGTGGTTGTGGTAGTCGTCTCTTTCTTGATCTCGGTCAGAGGCTTCTGAACGGTGATCTTCGAGATAACCATCCGATCGCCTTCTTTCACGTAGCTGTACCTCACCGGCATGTCGGGCCGGAGTAACGACCAATCAACGGTCGCGCCGGTCGGGTCCACGACAGTGGTGTTCTTGGTGTAGTAGTACTTCATCGGCGAGGTACTCGACTCGGTGCGCATCTGGATGAAATCCGTGCCTGGGCTGTAGGTCGTGATCATTCCAGTGCCATCGAGCGTGCTGGTGCTGACGTCGGTTGCGCCCGCCGACGTGGTCGTGGTGGTCGATTCCTTAGTCGTTTGGGCGAAAGCGGCGCTGAACGCGACCACGCTAACGGCTCCAACTGCCAACAATTTCATCAATGGTGTGTGTTTCATGTTTGTTCTTTATGTAGGTTAAACGGAAGGTCTCCGTCGTGCAGACATCCGACTGCTTTGAGCCGGACTTTATTCACCTGGCACTTCTGTTTCGTGGCATATCGGCCGCTCGGCTGTATAGCGTGAAGCGGCCCCCTGCACTGCACGATCTTTCCTGATGCAGGC
>JACDBM010000404.1 GCA_013694945.1 Chthoniobacterales bacterium | reverse complement strand
GGGCGAAGATTGTGCCCGGCGCCACGATATAATGGAAGTGCGCAATTACGTAGTAGGTGTCGTGCAGATAGAGATCGGCGGAATTAAACGCGAGCGGAATGCCGGTCAGACCACCGATGCCGAACATTGGGAGGAACGCCGTGGCAAAGAGCATCGGGGTGTTGAACCGAATCGAGCCGCCCCAGAGCGAGATGAAAAATGCGCTCAAAATAATCACGGACGGGATCGAGATAATCAGCGTTGTGGTCTGAAAGAATGCGCTCACCACCGTGCCCATTCCGGTGAGCCACATGTGGTGCGCCCAGACGATGAAGGAAAGGAAACCAAGCACGAGCGTGGCAAAAACGAGCGACTTGTAACCCCAGAGCGGCTTGCGCGTGTTGTTCGCCAGAATCTCCGCGACAATGCCCATCGCGGGAAGAATCAGGACGTAAACTTCCGGGTGCCCGAGAAACCAGAACAAGTGCTGCCAGAGAATCGGGCTGCCGCCGCCGCTGATCGCGACCTGCGCGCCATTCACCACCAGACCGCTCGGCATGAAAAAACTGGTGGACGCTAGCCGATCCATCAGCTGCATGACCACGGCAGCTTCGAGCGGCGGAAACGCCAGAAGCAAGAGGAACGCCGTAATCAACTGCGCCCAGACAAAGAACGGCAGACGCATCCAGGTGAGACCCTTGGCTCGCAGCTGAATGATCGTGGTGATGAAGTTGACCGCGCCGAGCAAAGACGATGTGATCAGCAGAATAAATCCGATTAACCAAAGGTTCTGCCCATTCATGAACCAGTGATAACCAGGGCCTTTATCGCTGATGACCGAGAGCGGGGTGTATGACGTCCACCCGCCTTTGGCGGCCCCGCCCGGCACGAAAAAGCTGATCAACATCACGACTCCACCGACGAAGAACGCCTGGTAGCTCGCCATGTTGATCTTCGGAAAAGTCATGTCCGGCGCGCCGATTTGAAGCGGCACGACGAAGTTGCCGAAAGCGGCAAAAGCGACGGGAACGATCCCGAGAAAAATCATGATCGTGCCGTGCATCGCGCCTAACGAGTTATAGAAATCCGGCGCCATCTTCCCATCCGGCATGCTGCCTGGCCCAAACAGATGACCCAAGGCGTTTCCGATCACGGGGAGCGATCGCCCCGGATAAGCCAGCTGCCAACGCATCAGCATCATCAACATAAATCCGAAGAGCAGGAAGATGAGTCCGGTGATCGCGTACTGGATGCCGATCACCTTATGGTCCGTCGAAAAAACGTATTTTCGCCAGAAACTGAGCTCATGATGATCATGCCCGGCATCGTGATGATGCGGATCGTGCTCGGTGTGCCGATGCGAAGCGAGACCAGTAGATGCGTCCATATTTGGAAAGGATGAACCTGAATATCAGGGGAAAGATTTCAAGAGGAAAGGAGCAAATTGGCGGAGCAATCGCATCGATATGACAACCATGGGCGATCGTCCGCACCCTCGGTTCTGATGTTTCGCCTGGCGCTCACCCAGAACCAGAAGCGCAGCCGTCACTCCACTTCCGGAATGGTCTCCTCCTCGGCAAGCTGGACCTCACGGAAGCGGCGCAAGGAGTGCGTCTTCAAGCTTTCTTCAAAGAGGTCGCGATTGATCGCCTGCGCCGCCGCCGCCCCTTCCCCAGCCGCAATGATCATCTGGCAATTTGCGGGTGTGACGCAGCCGGCCGCGTAGAGATTCGGCACGGTCGTGCGCATGCAGTGATCGACTTCGATCTGCCCGTCGGCGTCGAGCTTGGCACCGAGTGATTCCGCCAACTGGGTGTGATAGACGTCGCCGCGCGTGGTGAAGATGTTTTCAATCGCGACGGACTGATCATTCGCCAGCTGGAGCGAAAGAATCTGCCGATCGCAATGCTCTACATGAACGATCTTCTCGAGGTGCACCGGAATCTCGTATTCCTCGATCCACCGCGCGTGTTGGCTGCTCCAGTGCGGCTTTTCGCCATTGGTCGCGATCACCACGCACGGTGAGTAGAGCAAGATACCGAGCGCATATTCGACCGCCTCATTATTCGCCCCGCAGATTGCGATGTTCTTCCCCCGAACGCGGAAGCCGTCGCAGTCCTTGCAGAAAAACATGCTGTGCCCAAGGCATTCTTTCACACCGGGAATTTCCGGCGGCAAATGGAAGATGCCCGTCGCGAGCAGCAGCCGCTTGGTGCGATAACTTCCCTCCTCCCCTCGCAGGAGGAAATCGCCTTCTTCGCGCCGGATCTCCTGGATCTCATCCTTGACAAATTTCACGTCGTGCCGCTTCGCCTGTTCACGACCGAATTTCAAAAGATCTTCGCCGGAAACACCTTCGGGAAAACCAAGATAGTTTCCGACGACAGGTTCCCATTTCGCCATTGAATGGCCGGAATCGATGACGAGCGCATCGCGCTGGGCGCGGCCAAGATAAATCGCAGCCGAGAGGCCGGCGATGCCGCCGCCGATCACGATGACTTCGCGCGTTCCGGGATCATCGAGATCTTTGTGCTGGATCATTTCTGAATTGGCTACGTTTGCCGACGGCCAACCAGTTGCCGCGCTCTCACAGAACGCTGTCGGCAGGGGCACGCGTGTGCCGGCGACCGAACGCCGTCGCTACACGGGCAGTCAGCAGCTTCAAGCTTTCGGCTGCGGCGCAGGCGCGTTCGCGTCGGGCTGCGGAGGCGCACCGCCTTCGCCCCCTGGCAGCATGGCAGCGTCCGGAACGGCCTTCAGATCAGCCTCCTTGAACGAGGTCGCGTGACCCGCCAACTCCTTGCGCAAGGCAGCGACACCTTCGGGTGCAACCGGTCCCCCGGTATTTCCCCATTCCTGGCGAATGTAGGTGAGCACATCGGCGATCTTCGCGTCCGTGAGTGTCTTCTCCCACGGC
>JACDBM010000345.1 GCA_013694945.1 Chthoniobacterales bacterium | reverse complement strand
GTTTGTAATGTCCGACAGCGGGCGTCCCATGTCCGCCGGGAGAAGATTAAAAATCTTCTGCGCGCTGGGCGTGAAGCGTTGGACGCGCAGTTGGCGATCCAAAAACACCGTCCCGATGTCCGTCGATACCATCAGGTTGTTCAGATCGGCGTTCGTCCGGCTCAACTCCTCGACGTTGCTCTTCAGCTGGGCGCTGACCGTTAGCAGTTCCTCGTTCGTTGATTGCAATTCCTCCTTGCTCGTCTCCAACTCCTCTGTCGTGGAACGCATCTCCTCGTTCATCGCCTGGAGCTCTTCGTTGGACGCTTTCAGCTCCTCGCTCGCCGCTTCAGACTGCTCGATCGTGGCGCTTAGCTGCTCTTTGAGAAACTGCACCTCCTCGTCCAAGCTCCGATCGACCGCTGCGTGGCGCGAAGCTGCTGGCTCGCTCGCAGCCGCCTCGCTTTGCTTCTCGAAAAGAACGAGGAAAAATCCGTGCTCTGATGATTCAGGCCGAATCGGGCGCACGTGGACGTTGATGACTTCCGTCGTGCCACCGAACTCAACCGCCTGGTCCGGCACGATGACATTCTCATTCGTTTGAGCGGCACAGTGGAGCGCCGTGCGCAATTCGATGCGCAGCGCCGGATGCACTACCTTGATGATGTTGGCCGATGGTTCGCCCGCGATGAACCGGAGATAGCGCCCAGCGTGCTCGGAAAGGTGCACAACGTCGTGCGTCTCGTTCACCACCACCGACGGCGGCCCATATTGCTCGAGTAGCTTGAGGTGCAGTTCCGCGAACAAGATCGAGCGCCGTTTCTGTCCGGCGTAGGCGGAGGCCGGCGTATCAGTTGCGGTTTCTACCATCTTCGGCCGTGTCAATGCCGGAAGCGCGTGCGGCCGGTGCGCACGCGCGGGTAACGTAGGAATCTTCCAGTCGGGCCGCGGCATGGAACGCCGCACGTAAACGCGATTTTGCGCGTCCACCGGCGAGAAGAGCGCTTGCACACGCTCGCCTGCTTCCGAGCCACCAATGAAGAGCAGCCCACCGGGCCGGAGCGCGAAGTGGAAAATGTCGAACACCTGTTCCTGCGCTGTCGCCGTGAGATAAATGAGCAAGTTTCGGCAGGAGACGAGATCGAGCCGGGAAAAAGGCGTGTCGTTCAGGAGATTGTGCGAGGCAAAGAGAACTTTCTCGCGAAGCTCTTTCTTTACGCGGTAACGGCCCTGCTCCCTACTGAAGAATCGCTGCAAACGCTCCGGCGAGACATCCGCTTCGATGGTTGTAGGATAGGCACCGTCGCGCGCGTCGCGGATTGCCTGGTCATCAAGGTCGCTCGCGAAAACTTGAATAAGCGGCGGTGCTTCCAACCGCTCAGCTTGTTCGCAGAGCAGCATTGCGATCGAGTAAGCTTCCTCACCCGTTGCGCAACCCGCGACCCAGACTCGGATCTGATCGCTATTCTTCTTGCCTGCGAAGAGCTGCGGAATGTGTGCCTCGATCGAAGCGAAGAAGTCGCGGTCGCGGAAAAAATGTGTGACGCCGATAAGCAGATCCTGGAGAAGCAAACGCACTTCCGCCGGGTGCGTGCGTGTGAATTCCAGATATTTGGGAATGGTTTCGCAGGAGTTGACCTGCAACCGCCGCGCGATGCGGCGCAGCACAGTCGCGCGCTTGTAGTGGCTAAAATCATGTCCGGTGTGCGCGCGCAATTGCGCCAGCACACCTAAAAGCGCCGACTCGTCCTCCTCGTCTCGCCTTACCGCGGAGATCGTCTCGCCGCCGGGCGCGTCTTCGACCTTTGCTTCCGGTGCGTCCGCCTCCGGAATTTCCGGCGGCAAGCGCATGGTGTTCTCGTTCCGGACAAACTCCATCAACTTCGCCGCCATTTCCTGAACGGGCAGCACCCAATCCACCATTCCGGTGCCGATCGCTGTCAGCGGCATGCTGTCGTGCTCCGCTTGATTTGGGTCCTGCGCGATCGTCACGCCGCCTTGTGCGCGGACGTGCTTCAAGCCGATCGCGCCATCCGCGTCCGTGCCCGAGAAAATAACGCACACCGCACGCTGGCCGTAAGCCTGCGCCAGCGTGCGGAAGAACAGGTCGATTGTCACCCGCCGGCCAAGCGCCTGCTGGGGCGGGACGAGATGCAGTGTGTTGTTCTCGAACTTCAACTGATGGTTTGGTGGAATCACATAGACGTGGTTTGGCTTCACCTTCACTGGTTCGCTTACCTGCATTACCGGCATCGAAGTCTTCTGCTGCAGCACGCTCGCCAGTTGACTCTCGGAATCCGGGGAAAGATGCATCACCACCACGAACGCCAATCCGCTGTCCGGCTTCATGTCGCTGAAGAACTGCTGGAGCGGTGCAATGCCGCCGGCCGATGCGCCGAGCCCAACTACCGCGGAGGGTTCACTTGGGTCCCGCCGATTCCGTGCGCCATCCCGCGCATTGTCGTTCGTCTCGTCGGTGGCGGCAGGATCAAGTGCTGCGGGGAAATTGTTTTCCGGCATGACGTCTCTGAAATCGGGCATATGAAATGGGACGTGGTCCCATGAATGATGCAACCTTCTAAAGGACAACGTAACCGAAGATGCTTCTGGACCCCCCTGACTCACCCGGGAGCTTCGTCCAGCGGCACCCCGCCGGTCTCCGTTCGTCCGTGGCGTAGAAACCGCACCCGAATCGCTATTACATTCGGCCCGTTCGCCGGGTGGCCGTATCAGGAGCGGACAACCGGGGACGGCCTCGGAAATAATCCCGGAGCATCGCCAAACATCGCGTAGACTCGCGCAGAATAGCGAAGTTAGTTTGATCGTACATTTCTCCGCACATCGTCATGCAGTTTGCACCCGTAGTTGCGAATGTACCGCACTCCAACCGAACTCAGCCAGATGCCCTATTCGCCCGCCCTGTTCACGTGCGGAAACGGAGCTGTAGGTCTCGCTGCATCGAGGAACGGGCAGAGTTTATCCCAGCCGTCTCCACCCGAGATGTTCATTACGAGCAGCCGATGAGGCGGTATCTTAGCGAGAACTTGCTCGTTGTGCTCTCGAAATTTTTTCTTGAAAAGGTATTCATGTGCCCGGGATGAACCGTAGACGCAGTTCCGTAGGGTTATCCGAAAACGTATCATGTCACGCGGCGGATCTCGTCGCAGTCGGTTGTAATACTTTCGCGCGCGGGCGCGGAGAGCACGCGTTCCCGTCGGGGGCATAGGGAGACTTACGTTGAAATGCTGCTGTATGCTTAGCCACCAATCCTCGATGTCACGGATCGTGAGGACACACTTGCAATTCGGATAAGCAGCAATTATCTCGGAATAGAAATATGCTGTAGGCAAGTCAAGGACTGCATCCACATCATCGTATCTGCGGAAGTCGGGACGTGCGTTCGAGCCGTCAAGAACATCATTCAGACGAATTGTATCGTGGTGAATACTAGTGAAGCCTAGCATCTGGAGCGCCAAGTGAAGGGACGAGGTGCCCGTCCTGCTAAAGCCAACGCCGAGAATTTTCATTCCACAAGCAAAATTGGTCGCCTGTCAGTTAAAGCCCAAGCGGCGCCCGCTGTCACCCAGTGAGAAATGGCGACAGGCACTCAATCTGATGCCAGCAAACAACCGTTCAAGTCGGCCGGCTTCATTACTCAATGACGTGGAGCTTCCGACGTTGCTCCGGCTGCCTGGGGGAACGCATTGCATAGCTCGGTGAGGCATCGCTGATACATGGTAGTCGCTTCATCGAGCACAGGGTCGGAGATTTTGATTTCAGCATGCTTTGGTCGGCGGCGTTCAATCTTACCCTCGAGGATAAACGATGAAGGATCACCGTAACGGCGAGTTCCAGTCAGGTTGAACATCGAATAGTGTTCATCGAGCGGTGTCCGGAGCTGAAGAAATGTTGCCAGCTGGCGGAGCACGGTTTCTGTCTTAGAAATCAAATCCTCTGCGCGGATGACAAAGGCACTCTTGCCGTTCCGGCGAAGACGGCCTCCCATCTCGATCAGCATCTTCAGGCGCTCGGCATAGTGCTGGAGTGCTTCTTTTTCCGTGTGTGGTTGACGATTTTTCTGAGGCATGCTGACCACGCTTCGTAATGTGGAGAGAGGCTCTCGGACCATGAAGATAACCGAAACATCGTTGCGCCGCAGTATTACCTCTGAGATGTAAAATTTATTGTGTAATATCTTGTCGAGGACGTATGTGCAATCCTTCTTATAATTGCCGTGGTGGCAAGTTGCAAAACGAAGTCCCAGCAGGTCGCGTGTCGTGCGATACGGCCGGCCAGTCTCAGTATACCCAGAGATTTCAGGGTGAGACCCGAGAATGTGGCTCAGCAATGTAGTGTAGCCTCGCATATGGCTGAGAACGAAGATATGTCGGCGGCCGCGGAGCACGGACGGATTCTGCCAAAGAAGCCTCGCCGCGGTTAGAATTTTGCCCGTCCCCTTCAAGCGTTTGCTTTGGGTTCGCGGCGGGCGTAGACCTCGGTCCGCTGTAAAAGTCGTAAAGCAGTTCGGGGTGCAGAAATGGGCAAAACGGGGGTCAGGTATTTACGGAAATTAGCAACTGTTGGCGCATTCAAAGGTACTCACCGTGGCATCCGCGATGACACAAAAGTCGAGCGCCCGAGGTCTCGTGCGTCTGTTGACCGTAATGTAAACGCGGTCCCGTAGCAATATGGTAGATACGCGCGAGGGAATTGCAGGTAGAAAGGGGCGGAACAGCCAAAGCACATCTTTCTTTGCGTGATCGCGCCAGTAGTTCTCGCTGCGCCGGCACGCCGCTTCGAGGCGAGGGTTACCTTGATCGACGATAGACCCATAACGATGGCGCCGTCACGGCGAGGGAGATCGCCAGGCATTTTCGGCACTTTCATTTTTTTCGGGGGGCACGCCTTCGCGGAGCTGATCCGCCACGTGCGCGGGCGGCTCGTGCTGCTGCCTTGGACGTATCGAAGACATATTGTGAGGGCGGTCCGGCGCGGCCTTGGGAGGAGCAGCTAGCGATCCGGCTGCATTCGCACTGGTGCTCTAGCGCGAGAGGCGGGCTCAATAAGGAACTCGCAAAAACCGCCTCCTGATTCCAAGCTGACGCGATGACTGAAACGCTCACGCCCATGATGCAGCAGTATCGGCGGCTGCGCGCGAGCGTGCCGGCGGATACGTTGCTGCTTTTCCGGCTGGGCGATTTTTACGAGCTGTTTTTCGAGGATGCAAAAGACGCTTCCGGGCTGCTCAACCTGGCCCTCACAAAACGCAATGGCGTCCCCATGTGCGGGATGCCTTATCACGCGGCGCAGAATTACATCGCGAAGCTGATCAAAGC
>JACDBM010000377.1 GCA_013694945.1 Chthoniobacterales bacterium | reverse complement strand
TCGATCCAGCTTCGCCGGTATTGCTCCGAGTTTACAAAGACCGTGTCCTGCTGACCGTACAACCAGCGCATATAAGTCCACGCGAGACTTTCGAGGAAGCTGTCGTCCGTCAGTATGCGGATGTACTCCGGGAAGTCGGTATGATAGATACCGCTCGTCCGCAAATTGAGCATCTTGGCCGCGAGCAAACCGGTCAGCCCGATCGGCCCCGGCGTGCTGATGATGATCTCGGTGAATTGCTCGCGCTGCACGTAATCGAGCATCTGTAGAATCGGCGGAAAACTGAGCTTCTGCAGTTCATACTCGGGCAACTCAAACTCGCCGATCGGTCGGAAATTTTTGACCGGGATGTCGTAGATGCTCAGTTCGCGACGGGAGGTGACTACAACCAGTTCCTCGCCCGCTCGCTGAGCTGCTGCGGCCATCTTGCGAATGGTGGTGGAGACGCCGTTGACGTCATCGAGGGTGTCAGTAAACCAGGCGCGCTTGTGATTCTGCAACGGCCGCGGAATTGACCCTGAAAGTTCCAGGCAAATCTTCCGCAGCCAGGGGCGGGAGGGGGCCTGGCTGTGAAATCCGTAGATGTATGGGGCGAGCACCACGAGGATCGGCACGATCCCGCTGAGCGCCTGCATGCTCTCGATCACGTTGCCGCTGTTGAGCTGCTTCACGAATTTCTCGAAAAATCGAAACGCGAGCCGCTCGCAGACGAGATTTGCCATCAGGAACGTGCGACGCTCCCGCTCGTTCGCACCGTTGCTTTCCTGCGCCAGTAATGCCTTTACCTCTGGCTGGGCAAAATAACTGGAGAGTTCCTTCCAGAGCGAGACGTTGCCTCGCTTGGCCAGCTCGAAGATTTTGCCAGACAACACGCCTTGGGCGACAAAGTTTGCCTTCTCGCGCAAGCTGAATTCCGTCGGATCGCGACCTTCCATGAAGCGCGAGAACATCGCTTCGACGAGTGGAACGCCCGGCCCGAGGCGTTCGTGGAAGTGGTCCTGAATGAAGCGGGAAAGTGTGTTGTAAAATCCGTGAGAGAGCGCAAGCGGAGTGCCGCCGTGACCCTGCGCCAAGCACGCTCCAACGCGAACGTGCTGAAGGAATTCTGCTCCAGAAGCAGCCGGCGGAGTTTCGGTGTAGGCACTCGCCAGGAACATGCCGCCATGATCATCGGAGCCGCCCACGAAAATTTTTCGCCAGGGCTCCGCATGAGTCGGCACAAGATTGTGCCGATTGGCAAACTCGTCGATCTTCTCCTTCCCTAAGCCGGCAAAAATCTTCTGCGCCAGCTCACTGAGGAGCGCGTCGCGCAATCCATTGATGCCTTCGAAGTGTTTGAAGAGGAGAAGGAGACGCTCGAGCTGACTCGTCTCGAGTTTGCCGTTGATGCTGTAGAGCGGGTGCGCCACGGCATGGGCGATCGACTGCGCCTGCAGATACGCCTGCAGCTCGATGATGTTCTCGCGCAATTGGCTGATCTCCGCGTGCTGCGCTTCGGTTATTCCCCAAACGAGCAGGTGAATCTTGCAAAGGTCCTGCGGGAAGTACGTCGTGACCTGTTCGCTGATGAAGGTATTCGGCAGCTCGGCAATCCGCAGGCTGCCTTCAATCGTATCGTGATCGGTAATGGTGACGAAGTCCATGCTCGTCGCCCGCAACGCCGCGTAGAGCTCCTTCGGGTTCGAATAGCTGTCAGGGAAGTCAAAGCGCCGGAAGAGCCATTCCTCCGAGCGATCGCTGAAACGAGAATGAACGTGCAGATCGCAGCGGCTCATTCAATCGCTGCGTCCAGTTCGCTGCTCCGCGATCCAATCCCGGTAGGTCGTCGGCGTGCGCTGTTCGGAGAGCTGATCCAGCAAGCGCGTGATCTGCCGCCAGATTTCACCGTGAGCGACATCGGGAGGATGGAGACCCAGGCGGAGCAACGAAGCGTCCGCGAGGATGCGGACCAGGGCAGCATTCCACGCGAGACTGGCCGCGCGACGCCATGCGCTCCGCACGCTGTAAACCAGCGAGCGCGACTTGAAAGTTCGCGCGGTGCGCAGATCGCGCACCGTCGTTAGCCGTGCGGTGTATTCCATTTCCGCGTCGGCCGTGGCGCGTTCCGCTTCGCGGCTCAACAACCAAGCCGGCGCGATGAAGCCGCGCGGTGTCAACCCCGCAGCCGTAAACTCCTCGCGGGCGCGGGTGATCCGACGGAAAGCCTCGTCGTAATCGAGGTCGAAGAATTCTCCTTCATTGCTTGTGTAACCGCGGGTGATGAGCTTCGTCCGCAGACTGTCGCTCTCGCTCCGCGGCCGCTGATGATAATAACCGTGGATCACAACTTCGTGTCCCGCAGCCTCAAGGTCGCGCAGCCACTGAACAAATTGGCGGTCCTCCATCAATGCGCCCCGCTGATGGTAATTTGGAACGACGAGCAACGAGCAGAAGCGCACACCGTGACGAGCCAGCTCCTGGATGAGGCGTTCCGAAGTCGTCCGCGTCGCAGGTGCCACATCGTGCACTGAGACGACGAGTGAGTCCTGCTCTTGGGCCGCACCCGCGAAAATCGGAAATGAAGTTGTCGCAGTGCCTGTCACGTTACCGTTCTCGACGCGGGCGCGAGGACAAACAAGCGCAAAGCACCTTTTCGTTCCGGCCAGAGCTTCCCGCTTCCATCTCAATCAACCCGATCGGGAATGCACTCCATCGAATCTCGAAACGAGCTAGTCAGGCTTCGCTCATCCGAACTATCTCCCGGAACTCGGCCGGCGTGACTGGTTGAACCGATAGACGCGAAAGGCGCAGCAGCATCATCTCACGTAAGCGTGGGTTCTGCTTGATTTCCTCCAAAGTAACGGGCCGTTTCAGCGCCCGCTTCGGGATCAACTCCACCGCGCTCCAGTCGCCGTCTTTCGCGGTTGCGTCAGGGTAAGCCGTGCGCAGGACTTCCGCGATCCCATAGACTGCCTTCTCGCTCACGCTGTGATAGTAGAAGACCTGATCGCCAGCCTGCATCTCGCGCAGATTATTTCGGGCGGTGTAATTGCGCACACCCGTCCAGCTGGTGCGTCCGTCCTTCACAAAATCAGACCACGAGTAGGCGGAGGGTTCCTGTTTCACGAGCCAGTAATGTTTCATCCTCTTCTTCTAACGCCGCTTCTTGGGTCACAGCAATTCTGCTCAAAAGACAAATATTCGTTCGAAGCAGCGCTCTCGTTGACGAACAACGCCGACGATGTAAGGCAAGAAAGCGCGGGATCGCTCGTCCAAGCGGCCATGCGCGCTGATTCGACAAGCGGCTCTGCATGTTTCACAATCGGCCCGTGTCACGCGGTCTATTCATTACGCTCGAAGGATCGGAAGGCTGCGGGAAATCGACCCAGGTGACGCGGCTTGCGGCGCGGCTCCAGCGCGAAGGTTTGCAATTCCTGCTCACGCGGGAACCCGGAGGAACGCCCATTGGCGAGAAGATACGCCACCTCCTGCAATTCGCTCCCGAAAGTGCGGCGATGCGACCGGAGACGGAACTGCTGCTTTTCGAAGCCAGCCGCAGTCAACTGGTGCGTGAGGTCATCGAGCCGGCGCTCGCACGCGGAGAGCTCGTGATCTCCGATCGCTTTTTTGATTCCACCACCGTTTACCAAGGCGCGGCGCGGAAGCTGCGGCCCAATATGGTGGAGCGGTTGAATGCGTTCGCCGTCGGCACTTGCCGGCCTGACATCACCTTCATCCTCGACATCGATGTCGCGACCGCGTGCGCTCGCTTGCTCCGGCGCGTGCGTCCCGTGGGAGCTCCCGATCGCATGGAACAGGAAGCGCCCGAATTCTACGAGCGTGTTTCTGCGGCTTATCGCGAATTGGCCGCGCGCGAAACCGAACGCGTTCAGTTGATCGATGGTTCCCGTTCAGCCGATGAAGTAGAAGGCGAGATCTGGCAGCGCTTGCGCGCCAGATTTCCCGATCGCGTGAACAGCGCGCCTTCAGCAATCAGCAATCAGAAATCAGCAGTCTGACCAGTGGCCTTCTCGCCCGAAGCTGCATTTGCCTATCTTCGTCGCGCCCACGGCCAGGGCCGACTCGCCCACGCCTATCTGATCTCCGGTGGGCCCGGCGCAGGGAAGCGGCAGCTCGCCACGCGTCTCGCGAATCTCGCCAATGGCACGAAGACGAAAGAGGTTTTCACGGGGAGCGCCTCGGATGTTTACATCGCCGAACCCAGTTCCAAGTCGCGCCGCATCGTCATCGAGCAAATCCGTAACCTCGAACACTCGCTGCAACTGCGGGCTGCGGACGGCCGGAAGAAAGTCGCCATTGTTTCCGATGCCGATCGTCTTCAGCCGCAGGCGGCGAATGCATTTCTCAAGACGCTGGAAGAGCCGCCTAACGACTCTCTTCTCCTGCTCCTGAGCACGCTGCCGGAAGCGCTGCCCGACACCATCATCTCGCGCTGCATTCCGATCCCGTTAGCGGCTGCGCAAAACGGCACGCCATCTGCGGAGGAGGTGGAATTGATCGACCTGCTCAAAGCGATTGCGATTCCGCAGTCGAACGGTGTGCAAGGCGCGTATCGACTGGCCCAAGGTTTCCAGCGTCTGTTGGCGCGGATCCGTGAAACCATCCAAAGCGAGCACGCGGCGACGCTGAAGGCGGAAGAGGTTCGCTACAAAAATACCACGGACGGCGCGTGGCTCGACGAGCGTGAAGATTATTTCAAAGCCCTGACCGAAAGCACGTATGTGCAGCGGCGCGCCCAGCTTCTGGAGGTTCTTTACCGCTGGTGGTCCGATGTGTTGCGCGCGAGCACCGGACTGGAAGGTCGGGAAATCCCGTCGGCTCTCCAGGAGACGAGTGCGATCGCGGCAAAACTGGCCCCGGCCGAATGTCTGAAGCGGATCAGACGCGTCGAGGAATTACGCGATCAACTCGGTCGCAATATTCAGGAAGCGCTGGCAATCGAAGTGGCGTTCCTGAACATCTT
>JACDBM010000338.1 GCA_013694945.1 Chthoniobacterales bacterium | reverse complement strand
TTGCGCCGCTCCGTCGGACTGCGGAACATGGTGCGGGAGACGAAGCTGAGCGCGCATGATTTCGTGCTCCCGCTCTTCGTGAGCGAGAAGCTCCAGGAGCGGCGCGAGATCGCCAGCATGCCCGGCGTGTTTCAGCTTTCGATTCGCGACGCGGTCGAGGAAGCGCGGCAGGCCTATTCGTTAGGCTTGCAGGCCGTTCTCCTTTTCGGGATTCCCGCGAACAAAGACGAAGAAGCGTCCGCTGCCTTTGCGAAAGAGGGCATTGTGCAGCGGGCGGTGCGCGCGATCAAAGGCGCGTGTCCGGAGTTGGTCGTCATCACGGATGTCTGCCTGTGCGAATATATGAGCCACGGACATTGCGGCGTGACGCGACGCGACGGCGAGCACTTTCATGTGCTGAACGATGAGACGGTGGAGATCCTCGCGAAGACGGCCCTTTCGCACGCCGCGGCCGGCGCAGACCTCGTGGCGCCGAGCGACATGATGGATGGCCGGATCGGCGCGATTCGCGAGCTGCTGAACGCGCAAGGTTTTCAGGAAACTGGGATCATGAGTTACGCGGTGAAGTTCGCCTCCGTGTTTTATGGGCCGTTTCGTGAAGCAGCAGAAAGCCCACCGCAGTTTGGCGATCGACGCTCCTACCAGATGGATCCAGCCAATGCGGCGGAAGCGTTGCGCGAAGCGGCGCTCGATGTGGAGGAAGGCGCCGACATTTTAATGGTGAAACCAGCCCTGCCGTATCTCGATATTCTTTGGCGCGTGAAGGAGCGCTTCGGCAAGCCGACCGCGGTTTACCACGTGAGCGGTGAGTTCGCGATGGTGAAGGCGGGTGTGGCCAGTGGCTGCTTTGAGGAGCGCGCGGCGGTGCTCGAAATCATGACTTCGCTCAAACGCGCGGGCGCTGATTTAATCGTGACGTATTGGGCGAAGGAGTTGGCGGAATGGACGCGCGGCTGAGCGCGAAGCGGGGCGAGACAGAGGCGCATCGCCGGCTGAAACGGCTCGCGGTTCTTTGGGCACAAGCTCAAGGCTACGCCGCCTGTGCGGTGGAGGTGAGTTTACCTCAGTGCCGATATCGCGCGGATGTGGCTGGGTATCGCGCGCGCGGGAACGAGCCGGGGACCACCGTCATTTTCGAGTGCAAACAGGTGCGCTCGGATTTGCGTCGTGACAATTGCTGCAGCTCGTCCGCACGCGAACGGCTGGTGAGCGTGCAGCGGCGCCGCGCGGTGCTCGAGAAACATCTGCGCATTCACTATCCGACGCTGCGGAGCGGCGACTCGCTTTTTCCGGAATACGATGCGCACGACTTCGCTGCGATTCGGCACCACAGCTACGGACAAGTCGTTCGTGAGATCACTTCGCTACAGAATCGACTCCGCGGCTCAACGAAGTTCGAATGCCTGACGCGCTACCGCTGCGCGAACCTGTTCTTTCTCGTCGTGCCTAACGAGTTATTTCGCGAGGCCGAGGTTCCCCCCGGCTGGGGCGCGCTGGTCGAAGTCGATGGTTCGCTCCAGCTGCGGCAGAAACCGGCCTGGCATGACAACTCAGCGGAAAGCCGCCTTCGTCTTCTCCAGCGGATAGCAATCGCCGGGACGCGCCACCTCAATCGGCAGCTCGAGATCACGTTCGAGCTCGTGCAGGCCGAGCGGCGGCGAGCGGGCTAGAGAATCTGCCGAGAATGTATTCCGGCTGTCCACGACAGTTGTAGCCGGGGGCCCGGACCCCGCCGGTCTGGAATCGGGCTACTCGACAGCCGGGTTCAGCGCCCGCGGCTACAACACTGCCGGAAGGCTGAAACTTCTTTGGGCCACTGTTCTAGCCGGCGAGGGAGACGAGAAGATTGTGGCCCGTCATTTCCGCAGGTTGCGGGAGCCCGAGTAAAAACAGCAGCGTTGGGGCGACGTCGGCAAGGATTCCATCCTGCAGGCGAAACTGCTTTGCGTCCTGCGCGACGTAGATGAGATGCACGAAGTTCGTGGTATGGGCCGTGTTCGGGGAACCGTCTGCGTTGCGCATCTGCTCGCAGTTCCCGTGGTCGGCAGTGATCAGGCATTTGCCGTCGAGTGCAAGCATTGCCGGCACGATGCATGCGACACATTCGTCGATCGTCTCGACCGCTTTCACGCCCGCTTCAATCACACCTGTATGGCCGACCATATCCGGGTTCGCGAAGTTCAGAATGATAAGGTCGTACTTTGCCAGGTTTGCGAGCACGATATCGGTTACTTCACGCGCACTCATCTCAGGCTGCAAGTCGTACGTGGCAACCTTCGGTGACGGGATAATCTTGCGATCTTCGCCCGCGAACTCGCACTCGACTCCTCCATTGAAGAAGTAAGTGACGTGCGGGTACTTCTCAGTCTCCGCGATCCGCAATTGCGTTTTTCCCGCAGCACTTACGACGTCACCCAGGATGTCAGCGAACGCTTCTGGCGCGAACAGATAGGGCGAAGGATACGTTACGTCATACTGAGTCAGCGTCACGTAATGGACCTGCGGGTGCACGCCGCGATCGAAGCCATTGAACTCGGGTTCAAGGAACGCTTGCGAAAGCTGACGGGCACGATCGGCGCGGAAGTTAAAGAAGAGCACGACGTCCCCATCACGGACCCGTTGTTCGTTGCTGTCCGCGAAGATCAGCGCAGGAACGAACTCATCCGTAACACCGCGGACATACTCGGCGCGCAACGCCGCGGAGGGCGTCGTGCTGCATTGCTCGCCACGACCAAGCACGATCGCATCCCACGCGAGCTTCGTCCGGTCCCAACGACGATCACGATCCATGGCGAAGTAACGCCCGACAACGGTGACGATCTTCGCGCCGCTCGCGGCCAGCTCCGTTTCGCACGTCTGCAAAAAGCCGGCGCCGCCCGTCGGTGACGTATCGCGTCCGTCGGTGAACGCGTGCACCATGATGTCGTTCACACCGGCGGCTTCCGCTGCCTCCGCCAGCGCGATCAGGTGCGCGTAATGGCTGTGCACTCCGCCATCTGAAACGAGACCGAGAAGATGTAGTCTCGCGGACCGCGCTTTTGCAAAAGCCTCCTGCACGACTGTGTTCCTCGTGAGTTCTCCCTCAACAACCGCTTTGTTGATTCGCGTCAGATCCTGATAAACGATGCGACCGGCCCCGAGATTTAGATGGCCGACCTCCGAGTTGCCCATCTGTCCCGGCGGCAGTCCAACATCGAGGCCGCTCGCGCTCAGTCTGCTTCCGGGATAAGTGCGATAGAGCTCGTCATGAAAGGGCGTGCGCGCGAGCAGGGTTGCGTCGCCATTTGCCGCCCGCTGCTCCGGCCCTCCCGGATTGATCCCCCAACCGTCGCGAATGAGGAGCATCACCGGCCTGGCCATCTCGGCGAATCTGCCGAGGGCGCGCGCAGGCACAAGCCGGTTCTTGCGTTGACAACACCGCGGGCGGGCTTCTTCATCGGCCTGATGAAATGGCGCAACCAGTTGCTCGCGCTCTTCTGCCTCCTCGTCTTCCTCGCCTTTGGAGTCTTCTACTTTCGGACCTGGGTGGTGCAGAAGCCCTTTGGCATCATCCTCTTCATCGGCGAGGGGCTGGACTCAAACCGGGTAGCGACGGCGCGCGTTTACGCCGGAGGTCCAGACACTCCGCTCACTTTGGATGCGCTGCCCTACACCGCCCTGCTGAAGAATTACTCGCGCGATTCCGCGACGCCCGATCAAGCAGCCGCAGCTACAGCCCTGGCTACGGGAGTCAAGGTAAACAACGGGACGATCGGGGTGGATGCGGATGGCAGGGCTCTTGAGAATATTCTTGATCTGGCGCGCCAGAGCGGGCGGATGACCGGAATCGTGACAAATACACTCCTGACCGACGCGACGGCCGCCAGCTTCTATGCGCATACGACCGCCGCGGAAAACCGGGAAGACCTCGCGCGCGAGCTCGTTGAGAAAGGGGAAATTGACGTGGTCTTAGGAGGCGGGTCCGCCGATTTTCTTCCGACTGGAAAAGGCGGACGCCGCACGGACGGAGAGGATCTCCTGCTCGAGCTTCGGAGCTCTGGCTACGATGTGGTGCAAAACCTCGAGGAACTAGAGGCGGTCCCGCGCTGGAGAGCGGTGAAATTATTTGGCGTTTTCAGCCCGGCTGAGCTGGCCTTTGCTGATGAAGATAACGCACGCGCTGATCAACCGCGCCTGGCCGACATGGTTCGGCGAAGCATTGAGCTGCTGCAGTTTAATAGCGGCGGATACTTGTTGGTAGTCGACGCTGGATTGATGCGAAAATCGGCTCAGGAGAACAAAAGCGAACTGACGCTGATGGAAACGGTGGAACTGGATCGCGCGATCTCGCTCGCGCTGGAGTACGCCGGAACAAAATCTACCATTTTCGTTTGCGGTGACGTCTCGATCGGTGGGATGACCAGAATGGCACAGCCCCAGGAGGCAACAGGACTCGCTTCCGGTCCTGACCCGGAGCGCACGTTTGATGAAGTAGCACCGTCTTCGCCAGCAGCCGCTGTGCATGCGCAGCCCGCGCAAAACGTAACCAATGACGTAGTGGCGTTTGGTAACGGACTAGGCGCTGATGCGCTTCACGGCACACTCGAAAGCACCGCGATCTTCCAGCTCATCCGAGACAATCTTTAGCAATGATGGCCGGAGCGGTTGAGCAGCTCCTCTCGACATCGGTCGCTCAGCGTTTCAGACGATAATGCGTCTTAGTAGGTTCGATCAACAGGCCTGCGACACTCGGCGGGCGTTCCGGCCTATGGGCTAATGCGGACCAGCACAGGCAGAACGTGAACGGAGACTTGGGTAGAGTTAGCGAAGGACTTCAGCAGGTGGCGAAGCTTTCTCGGTTTTGCCGCTGCCGGGTTGCTGGAGATTAGAAGTGGTTTCAAAAAGGCACTGAGCGCGAAAGTAGGTCGCCAGAGCCCCTCATCCTAACCTTCTCCCCGAGGGAG
>JACDBM010000348.1 GCA_013694945.1 Chthoniobacterales bacterium | reverse complement strand
ACCAGCTTCTTGTTCGAGTCGGCGAAGGTCGCCAGAGTTTTCCCCAGCAACTCCGAATAGGTGGGCGATCCGCCCGGAGCCGTTTCCCCCGTATCAGCGGCGAACTTGCCCAAACCATGAAACTTGTCGGGCTTCGCGATCGCCGGTTCGTAGCCTTTCCCTTTCTTCGTCAAAATGTGCAGGATGACCGGCTCGTCCTGCGTCTTGAGAAATTCGAAAGTCTTCGTCAGCAACGGAATGTCATGCCCATCAATCGGGCCGTAGTAACGCATGCCCAGCTCTTCGAAGATGACACTTGGAACCAGGAGGTTCTTCACGCCTTCCTCGACTTTGTGCGCGAAATGGACGGCTGATTTGCCGGCAATTGCTTCGATGAACCGCCGCGCCTTGTCGTGCAATCCGGCATACGTCGGGTTGGCAACGATGTTGTTCAGATAGGATGCAATCGCTCCCACGTTTTTCGCAATCGACCATTCATTGTCGTTCAAAACGACGATGAATTTCTTCGTCTGCGACTTGGCATTGTTCATCGCCTCGTAGCTGATCCCGCAGGTAAAAGCCGCATCGCCGGCCACCACCACGACATGTTCGTCGGTCCCTCGGAGATCGCGCCCGACTGCCATGCCGAGACCGGCCGAGAGCGCCGTGCCCGCGTGACCGGCGCCATAGCAATCGTGCTCGCATTCGGCCCGCAGGAGGAAGCCATTGAGCCCCCCGTACTGCCGCATTGTGCCGATGCGATCGAGGCGCCCGGTGAACATTTTGTGCACGTAACCCTGGTGGCTCACATCGAAGACAAACTTGTCCCGCGGGGTCTCAAAGACGCGGTGCAAAGCGATCGTCAGTTCGACGACGCCGAGATTCGGGCCCAGATGCCCGCCCGTCTTGGAGAGGACGCTGACCAGCTCGTCGCGCACTTCCTGCGCGAGCAGCGGAAGGTCCTGTTCCCGCAGTGCCTTAATGTCCGCCGGCGAGCGAATTCCCTGCAGCAGCGGGTGAATTTCGGCTGTCTTAGAAGAGGCTGACTTCGTCATTTGCAATTTCTCCTTGTTCCTGCGACGCGGCCGCTGGGGTGGCGTCGGCTTTTGGCTCAAATTCCTTCACCACCGGCTTGCCGGCATGATCCCGGGTGATGATCTCTATTCGTTGCTCCGCGTTCGCCAGCCGTTCCTGACATATTTTTACGAGCTTCATTCCTTCCTCGTAACGAACGATCAGCTCCTCCAGCATCATCTTCCCCGACTCCATTTGCTCCACGATCGCCTCCAACCGATCCATCGCCGCTTCGAAGTTCAGCTCAGGGGCGAGCTTCTTTGCCGTGTTTGTCATAACGAAAGCGGGAGGAGCAATCTAAGCAGCCGGGCTCGGATGAAAAGCGCGACTTGGACGTGCGGAAGAGGGGGAGCGTTGGCCAATTTTTGGACGCGCAACGGTCGCGGGAGAGAAGAAATCCCGTCAGGGGCAATCGACCCGAGGCACTGCCTTGCTGCCGCGGTTTGATCCAGCCTTGAGGCTGCCGCACCCGCTCGAACTCATCGATCCACGGCAACTCCTGCTCGAGCACCTCCTTGTATAGAAAAGCAACGCGCTCAAACGCCTGGTTCTGAGTGGAGGCGGTGACCTTCTCCTCCCGCGCCAGATAGGTCAGAAACGCCGTGACTTCCCCGCCAGTTCACTTGGATGCCGCAGGCCATGGAAGCGAATAAACCGCTCGATCCAATCCCAATAGGTTCGTTCCGTGCGCTGCGAGTAATGCTTCAAGCGCATCACATCGCGCCGCGCTCCGCTAGCTGCGGTGGATTGATCTTGCTTTCCATCGGCCTCTCGGGCAAAACGTCGGCCAAGCTCCATTCAACACGGGCGGCAGCCTTTATCGCAAGCGGATTAGACGGAGAAACTCCACGGAATACTCGTTAGGCCTCATGCGCGGTGTCTTTCGTTTCGCCATTCTGCTGAGTCTATCGGGTGTTCTGTCGAAATGCACGCCAGCGCTTTACATGCACCTCTACAATTCCACCGACGAGGTCATCACGCTTTCGAAGACTGAATCCAAGGAAGTCGTCACTATCTCGCCCAACACGGCCGCCGACTTCTCTCCGATGTTTTTACCCGGCGAGCAGTTGCTCATCCAGACGCCGCGACACAAGTGGACGTATTCTTTGCGGAATCTCTTTGTGCCTCAGTCACTTTATCAGCAGCACCTCGGCGTAATGCGGAGCTTTGGCCGGATTGACTCGCGTGGTCGCATTTTCATCCTTGCACCGCCACACGAAGCCGGACCACCGCAGGAAATTACTCAGCCGACTGGATTTCCAGTGCAGCCGAGAACCGAGACCTAAATATGCGATCCAGCGAACGCCTACCCGTTGTTCGCTCAACACTCCCGTGACTAAACCATTTCACGTGCGATCAACACTCGCTTCCGGTAGGCGTAACTGATCTTATTCTCGTTAGATGCATTCACCGTCATGGACCGTTATCTCGCATGGCTCTGGGTCGCGGCTCTTGTAGGATACCTCGGCTTCGAACTCATTCGCTGGCTCCGGAGAAGAGATCGCACCGAGCGCGCTACTACCGATGGCAGCGGCCCTTACGGTGGCGATTGTGGGGGCGTCGCTGACTGCGCGGTTATCGATTGCGACGGGGGCGGTGGATCTGACTGCGGCGGCGGAGATTGTGGTGGGGGAGATGGCGGTGGAGGGGACTAGTGCACGCAACGTCTAACCAATCGATGAAGCTGACGGCGAGCAAGTCTGCGATCTACGCTTGAGATGATCAACAAGCTTTCCCTGCGAGCCATGCGCTCTGCCTCCCGCTGCAGCTTATGATTAGTCGCGCCGCTTCTTCACCCTGCGGGCGTCCCGTCTATGTCTCGGCTTGGCAGTCGTTCCATTCTCCGTCTCGTTAGCGTTGAGACCAATCCGCCACGCCTCGCTTGAGCGTTCTGCATCACTGCGTTATCGTCTGCGCATGCCGCTCACATTCGATCAGGTCGCCGACGAGGCGATGCAGCTTCCCGCCGCCGCCAGAGCTTTGCTCGAGGAGCGCATTGTTGAGAGTCTTGATACGACCGAAGCCGACGAGATTCAGCGCGCATGGATAGCTGAAGCGGTTCGTCGCCGTGATGATGTCCGTTCCGGTCGAGTGCAGCCGATTCCTAGCGACGAGGTGCTTGCCGAGGTTCGCCGCGCCCTCGGGCAATGAAGTATGCATTTCACCCCGACGCGCGGCTTGAGTATCGCGAGGCAGCGATATTCTATGAGGCGCGGCGAACGGGGCTCGGGTTATTTTCACGGGCGAGATTGAGGCTGCGATCGGCCGGATTGTCGCGACTCCTGAACAATTTCGTGTTCTCGAGCAGGAAGCCCTGCGCTTAACTTCTGAGATGATCCAAACGCTCTCATTGCGGGCCATGCGCTCTCCCTCCCGCTGCAGCTTATGATT
>JACDBM010000337.1 GCA_013694945.1 Chthoniobacterales bacterium | reverse complement strand
CTCGAGCGGCCGCTGCGCCCAGGGACTGGCGAAAGTATTGTCCGAAACGCTGACGGCGTTGTTAGCACGCGCGATTTTCGCGACTTCCGCCAGATCAATCAGCTTCAGCAAAGGGTTGCTGGGCGTTTCCACCCAAACCATCCGCGTGTTCGATCGCATCTCGCGCTCCACGGACTGTGCGTCCGACATGTCGATGAAAGTGAAGTCCAGATTCGCCGAGCGCCGGCGGACCAGCTCGAAAAGCCGAAATGTGCCGCCATAAAGATCGTCACTCACGATCACGTGCGAGCCGCTCTCAAGTGTATCGAGAGCCGTTGCCATCGCTGCCAACCCTGAGGCAAACGCCCAGCCGCGCGTCCCGCTTTCCAGATCAGCGACACAACGTTCATAAGCCACCCGGGTCGGATTGATCGAGCGCGAATAGTCATAGCCTTTGTGCCGGCCTGGGCTCTCCTGCACATAAGTGGACGTCTGGTAAATCGGGGTCATAATCGCGCCCGTGCTCGGATCGGGCGATTGGCCGGCGTGGATTACACGTGTCGCAAAGTCGTGTTTCTTACTCATGTAGTCGGCAGACTAAGCAGCTTTTCTAGGGTTGTCGCTGTCGGCGGAATTCGGACGATAGGCTTTCAAGCTCTTAATCGTCGGGCCGAAGACCGCCTCGGGCTGGAAGCCTCTCCACCTATTTCGGCATGTGTCGGCGCAAGTAGGAGAGCAAGTCCGTTCGCGTGATCAGACCGAGGAACTTCGAACCATCCATCACGATCGCGACGCGGCCGCGATTGAACACCGCGAGCAAGTCCTGCATTTTCGCCGACGGTGAAAGCGTCTCGAGCTTGTCGGTCATCGCGCTTTGGACGGTTTCGTTAAACTGCGCGGGGTCGCTGTGCACTTTAACAAGGAGGTCGGACTCATCGAGAATGCCCACGGCGCGGCCGCTCTCATCGAGCACCGGGACTTGGGAAACATCAGCCGAGCGCATGCGCTTGAACGCCGTCAGCAGCGAATCCGTCGGGCCTGCGGAGATGACTTCGCCCGCTTCGGCGCGGTGCGTGATCAAGTCGCTGAGATTGCCCTGAGGCTGACGTTGCACGAAACCCTGCTCGGCCATCCAGAAGTCGTTATACATTTTCGACAGGTATTTATTTCCCGTGTCGCAGACGAACGTGACGACGCGTTTGCGCCGCGTCTGTTTCCTGCAGTAGCGAAGCGCCGCGGCCACAAGAGTTCCGGTCGAAGACCCGCCAAGAATTCCTTCCCTGCGCAACAATTCGCGGGCAACAGCGAAGCTTTCCGCATCGGAAATCGCAAACGCCTCCGTCACGTAGGAAAGGTCCGCGATGTCAGGAACGAAATCTTCCCCGATTCCTTCCACGGCCCAGTTGCCGGCCTCGACCAGCTGCTTCGTCCTGACGTATTCGGATAAAATCGAGCCTTCCGGATCGGCGAGGATCATCTCTACGCCGCGGCGGGGGCGGACGCGGTTAAAAAAGCGGCTCAGGCCGGTCACGGTCCCGCCCGAGCCAACGCCGACTACGCACGCATCCACGTCATGTCGCATCTGCTCCCAAATCTCGGGGCCGGTGGAGCGCTCATGCGCGGCGGGGTTCGCGGGATTGCCGAACTGATTGACGTAATAGGCACCGGGGATTTCCTCCGCGAGACGCGCCGCGGTGTCCTGGTAATATTCCGGATGCCCGCGGGTAACGTCGGACCGAACAATGCGAACCTCCGCTCCCAGAGCACGGACGTGCGAGATCTTTTCCTGCGACATCTTGTCCGGAATCACGAGAACGATCCGGTAACCTTTGGCCGCCGCGATCAAGGCCAGGCCGAGGCCAGTGTTGCCCGCAGTAGCTTCGACGATTGTGCCACCGGGTTGCAGTTTCCCTTCCCGTTCCGCCGCTTCGATCATCGCGAGTGCGACTCGATCCTTGATGGACCCGGTCGGATTCTGATTCTCCAGCTTCACAAACAGCTGGCATGGCCCGAGGTCCATCCGCGTAATCTCCAGGAGCGGCGTGTCGCCGATCAGCGAGACGATCGCCGGTGGTCTGCCGCGAGAGGCTTCGGCGGCAAGTATTTCGGTCGCGCGCATATTATTCGAGGCAGAACAGTTCGTTAGGGTAATCGATTACCACCTTGTAGTTTCGCAGGAAATTGTAACCAACGATTCCATCCAGCCTACTTCCGGCGGCCCTGCTCAGCATCTCAAGAAAGTCGCCCACGATCACGTCCATCTCGCGCTGTTCCGCACGCCCGACGCGCAGCGACGCGACGCGGGCCGCTGTCATCTGGACCTGGACTCCGCCCGTGGTCACCGGGCCGATTGGCGTCACTTCGAGACGAAGATCGCGAACGAGCTGCGGTGAAATAGCCGTGGTTGACGTGCCCGTATCAAGCGCGAATTGAAATGGCCCGCGCCTTCCGACGTGCGCCTCGATCAGGATCAGTGGCTTCGAAGGGTGGGCGAGTCGCATTGCAATCTCCGTCTGTTGGCGAGGGCGGAAACGCTCCACGCGGGCGGCGTCTTCGAGCTTCAACTCCGAGGTGCCGAAATCGATCGAGAGGCGGAAGTGCCTGAGGAAATTGTAACCGAGATCGCCGTCCAGCTTTGCGCCGACCGCCCCGCCGATCATACTCAGATCGGTCACCGCGACATCGATCGCTTTGCGCTCTACATCTCCAACTGCAAGTGAGTCGACGGTGGCCAGGGAGACATCAACAGGACCGCCGGCCGTGTGGCCTTCTTTTGATCCGGTAATCTCAATCCCGAGCGACTGCGCGAGTTCCGGTGTCAAAAGCGAAGTGCCCGCGCCGGTGTCGAGAATAAATTCAAAGGGGCCTCGCCCGTTCACCCGAACGGGAACCAACATCAGTGGCTGCGCACCTCCTGCGAGGCGGAATTTGATCCTGGCTGAACTGGCCGCGACGCTTCCCGAGATCATCGCGGATTCTCAATTTCCCGCGGTCTCGCCTTTATGCGACCACTCGGAATTGCTGTCCTCCAGGAATTGCTGGAGCACAGGAAATCGCACCTCGCCGTAGTTGAGCGCGTAGCGGAGATCGCCGCCCTTATAGACCCAAGTCGTCGGAATCCAGGTAACCGGTAGATCCAGGAAGCGCTTGATTTTGTCGGCGCCGCTCCGCGGACCAGGATCAGCCATGATTGTGACGTACGGTTGCTCTCCGATCTCATACTTCTTGAGCATGGCGCGGCCGTCGTCGCCAGCATTCCAAACAGAGATGAAGAGGAATTTCGCCCCGGGATTGTCTTTCACCATCCTGCTCCAGCCACCGCTCTTCATCTCGGCCTGGCAGTTCGAACACCACGGGGCCCAGAGATGAACCACGCTGAGCCCGGGCGTTTTGATTGCTTCAGCGACCTGTTGCTCGGCCGGCGACGCCGCGACCAATCCTCCTGCGCAAAAGGCCAGACAACTGATGAAACTGAACGTCAGAATCTTGGTCA
>JACDBM010000326.1 GCA_013694945.1 Chthoniobacterales bacterium | reverse complement strand
CGCACATCGGCCTGTCCGCCGAGCTTTCCTTCCGTGCCGACCTCACGTGCCACGCGCGTCACTTCCGCCGCGAAGGAGCTGAGCTGATCGACCATCGTGTTGATGGTGTCCTTCAGCTCGAGGATCTCGCCCTTCACATCCACCGTGATCTTCTTCGAGAGATCACCGTTTGCGACCGCCGTCGTCACTTCCGCGATGTTGCGCACTTGTCCGGTGAGATTACCCGCCATGAAGTTCACGCTGTCGGTGAGGTCCTTCCAAGTACCGGCAACACCGCGCACATCGGCCTGCCCGCCCAGCTTTCCTTCCGTGCCCACCTCGCGCGCCACGCGCGTCACTTCCGCCGCAAACGAGCTGAGTTGATCGACCATCGTGTTGATGGTGTCCTTCAGTTCCAGAATCTCACCCTTCACATCCACCGTGATCTTTTTCGAGAGATCACCGCGAGCCACCGCCGTGGTCACTTCCGCGATGTTTCGCACCTGGCCGGTGAGATTACCCGCCATTGAGTTCACGCTGTCGGTCAGGTCCTTCCACGTCCCAGCGACATCTTTGACGTCCGCCTGGCCGCCGAGTTCGCCTTGCGTGCCGACTTCACGCGCCACGCGCGTCACTTCCGCGGCGAAGGAGCTGAGCTGATCGACCATCGTGTTGACGGTGTTCTTCAGCTCCGCAATCTCGCCCTTCACGTCGACGGTGATCTTTTTCGAGAGATCGCCGTTTGCGACCGCGGTCGTGACAAGCGCAATATTGCGCACCTGCGCCGTCAGGTTGCCGGCCATGAAGTTGACCGAGTCGGTCAGATCCTTCCAGGTGCCTGATACGCCGCGCACCTCCGCCTGACCGCCGAGAATCCCTTCGGAGCCGACTTCGCGCGCCACACGTGTGACTTCCGAAGCGAACGAGCTGAGCCGATCGACCAGAGTGTTGATCGTGTTTTTCATCTCCAGGATCTCGCCACGAACGTCGACCGTGATCTTGCGCGAAAGGTCGCCGTTTGCGATTGCCGTCGTAACCTCGGCAATGTTGCGCACCTGGCCGGTGAGATTGCCCGCCATCATATTCACGTTGTCGGTCAAATCCTTCCAGGTGCCGGCCACACCGCGCACGTCGGCCTGGCCTCCGAGTTTGCCCTCGGAACCCACTTCGCGAGCCACCCGCGTCACTTCCGAGGCAAAGGAGCGGAGCTGATCGACCATGGTGTTGATGGTGTCCTTCAGTTCCAGAATCTCGCCACGGACATCCACGGTGATTTTCTTCGAAAGATCGCCGGTCGCGACTGCGGTGGTGACTTCGGCGATATTGCGCACCTGACCCGTCAGGTTGCCCGCCATCGAGTTCACGCTATCGGTGAGATCCTTCCAAGTCCCGGCCACGCCCTTCACGTCGGCCTGACCGCCAAGCTTCCCTTCTGTTCCCACTTCGCGCGCCACGCGCGTCACTTCCGACGCAAAGGAACTGAGCTGATCGACCATTGTGTTGATCGTGTTTTTCAACTCCAGGATTTCGCCCTTCACATTCACGGTGATCTTCTTCGAGAGATCACCCGTCGCGACCGCCGTCGTCACTTCGGCGATGTTGCGCACCTGCCCGGTAAGGTTGCGGGCCATGAAATTAACGGAGTCCGTCAGATCCTTCCATGTGCCGGAAACACCCTCCACCCGCGCCTGGCCACCGAGTATTCCTTCCGAACCCACCTCGCGAGCGACGCGCGTCACTTCGGAAGCGAACGAGCGGAGCTGATCGACCATGACGTTGACAGTGTCCTTCAGCTCCAGGAACTCGCCCTTTACATCGACCGTGATCTTCTTCGTCAGATCGCCATTTGCGACCGCAGTTGTGACGGTGGCAATGTTACGGACCTGCGCAGTCAGATTACCGGCCATCAGGTTCACGTTCTCCGTGAGATCCTTCCAAGTTCCGGCGACGCCCTTCACCTTAGCCTGACCGGCCAGTTTGCCTTCCGTTCCCACCTCGCGAGCCACACGCGTGACCTCGGACGCGAAGGCGCCGAGTTGATCGACCATCGTGTTCACCGTCTTCGCCGTGCGCAAAAACTCACCTTCCAGCGGTCGGCCCTCGATCTCCGTGGCCATCGTTTTGGATAAATCGCCTTTTGCGACCGCGCCGATCACGCGCGCCATTTCGCTCGTCGGGTTCACAAGATCTCCGACGAGCGCGTTGACCGATCCAATGGATTCCGCCCAGCAATCCGAGACATCGCCGATTGAGGCGCGCTGTGAAATGCGGCCCTCCTTGCCGACCACGCGGCTGATCCGGTCCAGCTCGCGCGCCAGTCGCTGATTCATCGCGATCACGTCATTGAACGTATCCGCCACCTTTCCGGCCACACCCGTCCAGTCGTCAGGTAAGCGAACGGAGAAATCGCCGCGCTTGAAAGCGGTTAAAGCGGCCAGGAGCTGTTTGGAATCAACCCCGTCACCGTTCAAGCGAGAGCCGTTCTCAGGGGCTGGAAGGAGTGCAGAAGATCGTTTTTTCATAGAATGAGCAGAGATGAATCGCGGACGCTTGCCAATTTCCGTGCATACAGGCGAATTGCGAGCCCACATACCTGTGTCGATAGTGCAGCCGGTATTGTGCCCGCCATCGCGGCA
>JACDBM010000290.1 GCA_013694945.1 Chthoniobacterales bacterium | reverse complement strand
GGCCCTTCGACGTTCGCTCCGTCGCGTTGACGGGACTCTTCGTCCTCGCGCTGTTTTACACCATGTATTTCCTGCGGCCGGTGCTCCTGCCGGTCGTGCTCGGTTTGATGCTGAGCTATCTCTTCCGGCCAGTCGTGCGCGCGATGGCAAAGATGGGCGTCAACCCGCATGTCGGCGCCGCGATCCTGCTCGTGAGCCTGGTCGCGCTGATAGGTTATGGAGTGTCGTACCTCGCCACGCCGGCAGCGGGCTGGCTCGAGAAAGCGCCCTACGGTTTGCAGCAGATGCAGCGGAAATTGCTGCCGCTGAAAAAGCCGATGGAGAAAATGGCCGCCGCGAGTGGCGAGATCGAGAAACTAACCGCGCCGGAAGCGTCCGGGGTTGCGAGCCCGGTGGTGGAGGTGCGGCAAAATCGCATGAGCGACGTGCTTTACGGCCGCACTCCAGAATTCTTCATCAGCACCGTGCTGCTCTTGATCCTGCTCTACTTCCTCCTCGCCTACGACGCCGTCTTCCTCGGCAAGGTGATCAAGCTGATGCCGACGTTGAAGGACAAGAAGCGCGCCGTCTCCATCGCGCACGAGATTGCGGCGCACGTCTCGAAATATCTGCTCACGATCACCCTCATCAATATCGGCCTCGGGATCGCCGTCGGGTCGGTGGTGGGCTTCATGGGGCTGAGCAATCCAATCATGTGGGGAACGATGGTCGCGCTCCTCAATTTCGTGCCTTATCTCGGCGCGCTCACCGGCATCATCTGCATGACAATCGGAGCCGTTTTGAGCTTCGACAACCTTGGCTACGCGATGGCGTTCCCGGCTGTTTACCTCTTCATCGCGACGATCGAGGGCAACTTCATCACACCGTATGTGATGGGCCGCTCGCTCACGCTCAACCCGGTGATCATTCTCCTGTCACTCACCTTCTGGGGATGGATGTGGGGGATCGCTGGCATCATTCTGGCGGTGCCGATTCTGGCCGCCTTCAAGATCTTTTGCGCCCACATCGAAGAGATGGAACCGATCGCGGAGTTCCTAAGCTAAACACGCTTCCTTCAGCTACTTAGGTCTGGTTCGCTTGTTTTTGTATTGGGCCTGAATCGGCTGCGGCCCTTCCCGGTCCCGAGGGAAACGAGCGCTTCGACACCGCGGATTGGCCAGCCCAGGGCGCCGTGAGGCTGGGCTTACCTTCGGCGGGAATCGCCCGATGCTCACGGCTTAAATGCGAAAACCGATGCCGCGCCACTGACCAATTTCGTCTATGCGTCGGAACCGAACGGGAATCGGCAGGTGGAGGCATGCGTGTTGCTATAATTTCCACATCGACAAGATAATTTACGCACCCCGTGAAGAAGCTGGGCTTAGTGACAAAATCCTCCGCGCGTGCGGGCTACGATCGGCCTCCTCAGTAGTGCTGCTTGTGCTACTTATAGGTTTGGGGGTCACCAACCTGCTGATGCGGGGTCTGTCCGCTGATTATGAACGGCGGGTGCGCTACGTCCTCGTGCCGGATGCACACGCCAACCGGCCTAGGCCCGTGCCATCTACCGGCGGCGGTTCGGTCGCGGCTCCCCACGCGACCGGCACTCAGGTTGACGGAAGCTCATCGCCACTCGACTCATCCCAAGGGGTAATTGGTAAATCGCTGATCCGAAACCCTTTTGATCCTGCGTCCTCCCAATCGATCTCAGCCGAAGCGTTCGGCATCCGCTCTCTTGGTTCTGACAACCGAATCGAAGCGGGTTTCGGCGAGCCATTTGATCGCTCACGGAGCCGAGAAGGAATGCCACGAGGGTTGAGCCTGGATGCTCCAGCAGTAAAGTTTAGTGTGTTATCGCCGTACGGGGCGAAATATGAGCCGTCAGCAAAACAGAAAGGGAAAACTTCTGCTTCGAAAACGGCCCGGACCCGTAAAGTGAAGCAGAAGAAAAAGGTATCACCTGTCGATGCTTTGTTCCGCTCGATCAGGCGGATCCTGCTGCCTCCCGAGGGAAACAAATCAAGTAAGGAAAGATCCGCAAAGGCGCGGAGGAACTCAGCCGACTGACCGTTCTCCTCGCTGGATTGCGATCAGCCGCTCGCCGTTATCGGCGCCCGTGCGCGTACGGGGTTTAATCGCGACTGGCATGGGGAAGAAGTGACGATCGGTGAGCGATTTTGAAAGCATTCGCGTCCTTGATCGAAGCCAATGGGGAACCAATTGACTGCCTCACGCGGCACGCGCCGCCCGCAGCGCGATTTGTTACATGCCGCTTGATTGCAAAGGCAGGACGGCGGTGCAAGAGGTCAAGCCTCCAATGCAACGTTCACAACGGACTCTCGGCAGTTTTATTTTCCTAAGCCGCTGGCTGCAGGCGCCGCTCTACTTCGGCCTGATCGTGGCCCAATGCGTCTACGT
>JACDBM010000285.1 GCA_013694945.1 Chthoniobacterales bacterium | reverse complement strand
AAACGCAGACTGGCGATACTGTGACTGACAGAAACCTGGTCGGACGCCTGGCTCTGGCTCTCCTGATGCACGAGCTGCTCGATGGAAAGTCCTTGCTCGGCCAGCCGCTGTTCGAGCCAGCCACGCGCGAGGTGCAAGACCGGGTTCAAATGGGAGAGGCGCTGGCAGAATTCCGCGACAAAGGAACTGGACAAGGGAAGGTCGGCTCGGGCCATGTCCGCCACCACAATCACGAGATGTGACGGATTTTTCTCGGCCATCGCCTGTAAACGGTCGACCCAGACATTCGCGAGATTGCGATCGTGCCGTGCCTTGGTCAGACCGGTGGCGACGCGCTGGAGGTTCTCGATCAATCCCAGGCGCAGCATGATGGGAATGGCCCAGAGCTCGCCCAGCTTCAGCGCCGAGGCCGTTTGATAAGCAGCAACGAACGCCGTGAGCGATTCCGCATCGATCTCTGCGTCCACATGCGAGATCAGCTCGAGGACGATGTCATAGACGCGCAGCAATCCGGCCGACGGACCGCTCGTCAAGCGAGGCAATTCCCGGCTGTATTCTCGCGGCAGATGCCGCCGCGCCATTTGTATCTGCTCTTCGATAAGGTAGAAATTATCGAGCAGCCATTCGGCTGCGGGAGTGACGCGCCTGCTTTCATCGACGCCGAGGGTCGCGTGGTTGAAGGCTCTCAAGACCTCCTCGTTGTGGGCCAGCCGGGCGAGCAACCGATTGGAGCCCGGCGTTGTGGCGATCTCGTGTTTCGCTGCAAGCGCCGCGGCATGGCGTGCGAGTTGTTCGACGCCGAACAATTCCGCGCGCAAAGGCGGCTCACTCGCGCGAGGACGCACAGACCGGCGCCGTCTCCACGAATTTTCGAAGTGCAGCGACTGGATCGGCATCTGGTATGATTTGTTGCTCACCCGCGCAGAGAGCAAAACTTATTTTGAATGTTTTCCCCTGCTCGCCATCGCAGCTGAGGCTGTCTCGGCACACGTGGCGCCGGATCGAGATGCGATCCTTTCACAGAACCAACCGGAGTTTTTTTCATGAGCTACATCAAACAAATGTTCGAAACGCATCCGGTGAATCCTTCATCGGATCACGCCACCGTGATCGAATGCATTACCGCGTGCTACTCCTGCACGGAAGCTTGCAACGCCTGCGCCGACGCCTGCCTGGGCGAGAAAGACGTGGCGGAGATGGTCGAGTGCATTCGAGACTGCAACGATTGCGCCGATGTTTGTCTCGCCACCGCCCGCATTATCTCGCGCTTCACGCGCACCGACTTCAAACTCGCGGGCGCACAGCTCCGGGCCTGCATCCAGGCCTGCGAAATCTGCGGTGCGATGTGCGAAGGCCACGGCGAGAAGATGGAGCATTGCCGCGTCTGTGCGGAGGCTTGCCGGCGGTGCGCGAAAGCCTGCGAGGCCCTCCTCAAAGAATAAACCGGCGATTCGCAAGGATGCGGAGCGCGTTCGGGTGCTGCAATACTCTTCCTGATGAGCATGCAAGTTTACGGCTGTAATCACGTCGCGATCGAGGTGGACGACGTAAAGAAGGCGGTCGGCTTTCTGGGATGTCTTCAACCTCGAGAAACTCGACCAAGGCGAAGCGATGCGTTTTTCAAACTCGGCGCGCATCAGTTTCTCGCCGTCTTTGAAGTGGAAAGGGTGCACCTGGAGCGGATGCGTATTTCGGGATCATGGTGCGCGACGAAGGGCAGCTCACCGAAGTCCGCAAGAAAATCACGCGTGACTACAAGTTGGCGCTTGAGCCTGGGTTCCGCTGCGATTTCCGGGATCCGTGGGGAAACCGCATTCAGGTGGGCGATCTCCACGACGAATCATTAATTTGGCTCTTGCCTTACGCGGAAGTGCAGAAGGCCGGGATCAGATTGGACAATCCCGCGTGGAACGTCGCCGGAGACCACGCCTAACGAGTAGCGCGCGCGAACTTCTGCTCGATCAGCTCGTGCAGTTTTGCGCCGATGAGCGGATGGTTCAGGCGCTCGACAACTTCATCCAAAAACCCGGCCACGAGGAGCTGTCGCGCGACAGGAGCAGGAATGCCACGTGCGAGCAGATAGAAGAATTCGTCTTCGTTTAATTGGCCGGAAGTCGCGCCGTGGCTGCACTTCACGTTATCGGCCAGAATTTCGAGACCAGGCATCGAGTTCGCCTCGGCTTCATCGCTCAGGAGCAGATTGCGCACAGTCTGATAAGCGTCCGTAAAATGCGCATGCGGCTCGACCCGGATCAATCCACCGAACGTGTTCCGGGAGCGACCGCTGAGTGCAT
>JACDBM010000272.1 GCA_013694945.1 Chthoniobacterales bacterium | reverse complement strand
CGGGCCTTTTTCGCGGACGAATTCCCGCGCGGAGAATCACTGGAGCAATATGTCCTGAAGCCGCTTTATTCTTTCGCCGGCCTCGGGGTCGATCTGGAGCCAACGGGAGAGAAGCTCGCTACGTTACCCGATCCACACGCCTGGATTCTGCAGGAAAAGGTGCACTACGCCGAGTTTGTTCCGACGCCGGATGGGCTGCGATCGAAAGCGGAGATCCGCATGATGTTCCTGTGGCCTGCCGACGAGGAACCGATCCTTGTCAACAATCTCGTCCGCATGAGCCAGGGGGCGATGATGGGTGTAAAGTTCAACCAGAACAAAACCTGGGTCGGCTCCAGTATTGCGCTTCACCAAACCGCAGGCGGCTGATCTCACAGCGACCGTCAAGTCGCTTTCTGCCTAACGAATCTTGGAAACGCGAATGTTGCCGCCGCCGAGGATGTACATGCGATGCCCCCAGCCTCCAGCTTTAACAATAATCACCGGCGGTGAATCAATCGGCGGGTAGGACCGGATTGTCTGCTGGGATTGCGCCCAGACCTGGCCGTTTGCCAATGTGAATCTGCTCCGGCCGTTGTAGCCAACGAAACGGCCGACAATCCGGCTCTCGATTACCTCCGGTTCTTGGACCTTGTTTGACTTCACCGCAGTGTCGACCGCCGCGGTCGCGGCTCGCTCGTTGCTGGTGGCGACATAAGCGCGGATGAACTCATCGAGACGCGCCCGCTCTTCCGCTGAGAGTTTGTGCAGCCCGGCTTGCTCGAAGAGCGACGGCGTCATCGACTTTTGGACGCCCGGGAAATCAGTGTTTTGCGCCTGGGCGTAAGCGCATGCTCCGAGAAATGATGCGACGGCAATGAAAGAGAATACGAGGCGGAGCTTTGTCATATCACAAATCGCATAGAGGACTCAGCCCGCACCGGCAAGTTAAAGTCAAAAGCTGCATTGCTCTCACGACATCGCCGCAAACTTCGCAGCTTCCGCGGAAGTGCGAACGGGCACGATCTCGAAATCCATCAAATCGTCCCAGGCACGTGTCCATTGTCGAAAGAGCGACACATCTTCCGTCTGCATGACTTGGTAGCAGACCTTGAATTCAAGATCGATCCAGCTCGAGACGTATTCGAGACCGGGCGGCATCATCCGGCCGTTCTCGCGCAAGCGCTCATAAATTTGCGCCGCCGCGCCCTCTTTGAATCGCTCCACTACCATGTAGAGCATGGCCGGTTTTACCCCGCGAGTTCGCGGTTCGTTTCCGCGAACGCGTTCACCGCGAACTCCAGATCTTCGCGCGAATGCGCCGCGCTGACCTGCGTGCGAACACGCGCCGTCCCGTGCGGCACGACCGGATAGAAGAAGCCGATCACGTAAACGCTTTTCTCCAACATGCGAGCTGCGAATTTCTGCGATTTCGCGGCATCGCCAATCATGATCGGCACGATCGGGTGCGTGCCAGGCTTGATCGTAAGGCCCCGCTCCGTCAGCGCGTCCCGAAAGAATTTTGTATTCTCTTCCAGCCGGTCGCGCAGCTCGGTCGAGGCGGCGAGCAACTCGAGCGCTTTCAGCGTGGCGGCGACGATTGCCGGCGCGACGCTGTTCGAGAAAAGGTAGGGACGCGAGCGTTGCCGCAGCAATTCCACAATCTGCTTTTGCGCGCTCGTAAAACCGCCGCTCGCGCCACCCAGTGCCTTGCCGAGCGTGCCGGTGATAATGTCGATCTTGCCGAGCACCCCGCGATACTCATGGGTCCCGCGACCAGTCTTTCCGAGGAACCCGGTCGCATGCGCGTCATCAATCATTGTGATGGCTTGGTATTTCTGCGCCAGTTCCACGATCGCCCCGAGATCCGCAATCGTGCCATCCATCGAGAAGCACCCATCCGTCGCGATCAGCCGCACGCGGGCGCCGCTTGCTTCTCGCAGTTTCGTTTCCAGATCAGCCATGTCGTTGTGCTTGTAACGGGCGCGTTGCGCTTTGCAGAGTCGAATGCCGTCGATAATCGAGGCGTGATTTAACTCGTCGGAGATGACGGCGTCCTCCGGGCCGAGCAGCGTTTCAAAGAGCCCGCCGTTCGCGTCGAAGGCGCTGGGGTAAAGGATCGTATCCTCCGTCCCAAGAAATTTCGTCAGTGCGTGTTCGAGTTCCTTGTGGAGGTCCTGCGTTCCGCAAATGAAGCGGACGCTGGCCATGCCGAATCCGTGGGTCTCGAGCGCTTCCTTCGCCGACGCGATGAGCGCGGGATGGTTAGCCAGCCCAAGATAATTGTTCGCGCACATATTCAAGACACGCTTGCCGTCCGCGACGGAAATCCTGGCGTCCTGCGGCGTCTGGATGATGCGCTCGGTTTTGTAGAGCCCCTGCTCTTTGATTTCTCCGAGCGTTTTCGTGAGCTGCTGGTCAAATTCCGCGAGCATCGCGCAACTTTCCGCCTTGTGACGCGTGATGCAAAGGTCGTCTTTGTAATCGCCGATCGCTGCGCGTCACCGAAGCGCGCCGGGAACACTATTCGCTCACAGAACCGCTGCAGGAGCCGCAAAATTTATCTTGCCGGCACTTGTGAATAGCTGTTAACAACTCACGCGATCCAAGGTGAGAGTCGCGCCTCTTCCATCCGCCATCATCGCCGCGCTCTGCGCCGCGAGCACGCTCTTGCTCACTTCCTGCGGAACGACCACCTCAAGCGCAAGCCGACGGTTGCCGGCCTACGAGCCGCCAATTGCCAGGAGCGATTTCCAGCACGTCCGCACAACTGCTTACACGCACACTGAAGCGGACCATTTGCAATACAGCAATCGCAACGCGCTCGGGGGCCGCCTGCAAGCCGCCACGGCTGGCGTCCGCCGCGCCGCCTACGTGGCGCGCGCACTGCCTGTAAACTCAGATTCAGGCCCCGATGGTCAGCGCGCCTCCGATGCGGGCGCTTTGTTGCAGTCGTTTCTCACCCCGCAGAAAAGAACAATCACACGTTGGGTGAAAACGAAACGCGGCCGAAAAAAGGTGACCACGACAGTGCTCGTGCGTCCGACAATCGGAAGCGCGGCGGCGGATTGGTC
>JACDBM010000148.1 GCA_013694945.1 Chthoniobacterales bacterium | reverse complement strand
AAGAACCTCATGGTGCCCGGCGTGGAAGGCGGCGTCACGATCCATCAGCCCGATGGCGAAGAGATGTCGATCTACGATGCAGCCATGCGGTACGCGGAAGAGAACGTGCCGCTGGTGATTCTCGCCGGCCACGAATACGGCACGGGCTCGAGCCGGGACTGGGCTGCAAAAGGCACGCGGCTGCTAGGCGTGAAAGCTGTTGTCGCGGCAAGCTTTGAGCGCATCCACCGATCGAACCTGGTCGGAATGGGCGTGCTCCCGTTGCAATTTGAAGAAGGCACGAACGCGCACATACTCGGCCTCGACGGCTCGGAAACCTACGCTATCACCGGACTCTCAGAACAGATGGAGCCCGGACAAATGATCACGCTGGAGATCACGCGAAAAGAAGGCTCGAGGGAGTCGGTCCCGATCAAGCTGCGGATCGATACTGCGATCGAGATCGACTATTATCGCCACGGCGGCATCCTGCCGTTTGTCTTGCGTGAGCTCGTCGGGCGGAATTAGTGTTCGAACTACTTCGCCGATCAGCGAATCAACTGCTCCAGCGACGGATTCGCTTCCGCTCCCAGCTCCATCGCTTTGGAATAATATCGTTTCGCGAGCTCCTTGGCCGGCGGCTTGTTCGTCGCATAGATAACCGCAAGATTGTAGTGCGCGTCCACGTAGTTCGGATTCGCCGCGATCGCCTCCAGCATCTCTTTCTCCGCCGCCTCCTGCCAACCTTTTTCGCTCGCGGTAATGCCAAGGTAATTGTGCGCAATGAAGCTCTTCGGATTTATTGCGAGCGCTTTGGTTAATTCCGTCACTGCCTCGTCGAATTTACTCTGCCGATAATAGACGATGCCCAGGGTGCGGCGGGCAAACTCATCGTTTGGCACCAGGGTGACGGCTTTCTTCAAGGTCAGCTCGGCCGCCTTCAATCTGCCAGTCCGGAAGTAGACGGCACCGAGATTAGAGAGCGCGTAAAGATTATTCGGACTTTTCGCAAGGATCTGCTCGTACTGCTTCTCGGAGGCGCGAAATTTTCCCGCATCGAAGTTCTGCTTCGCTTCGCGCGCGAGCGGGACCAGCTCCTCCGGAACGCTGGGCTTGAATGTGGTCTGAACATTTGGACCGGGCGCGGCGGGCGGAGAGGGCTGGGCCTGTGTTTCCTTGGCGATCGCGAAACTCGCGGTCACGGCAGGTACCTCCTCGGGCGGCGCGCTATCGGATGTCGCTACGACTGGCTGCCGCAAGAGCGCCAGCTCTTCCGCACTCAATTTGGTCACGGGCTGCGCGAGCAACTCAATCTGCTGATTCAAGGTCTCGGACTTAATCTGGAGTTTGTCGAACTCGGCCAGCATCAGCTTCTTCGCCTGCTCGCGACGCGCTTCCTCCTGCCGCTCGCGCAGGACGATATTGCGCAGCATTTCGTTTTCCTTCGTCAGCCGTCGGGTCTCTTCCGTATTTGCGCCCGTCAGCTTGGCCTGCGCAAGCTGTCCGCTTGTCTCCTCTAGCTGAGAGCGCAAATCGACCACGCTTGTTTCGTATTCAGTGTTCTGCTTCTGGCTCGTCTCGAGTTGGTGACGCAATTGCTCCACCTGGCGCCGGACGTCCGCGATCTCCTGCTCCTTGCGCGGCTTCTCGTCGCTGATATCGCGCACCATCTTCTCCGCACTGGCGAGCTTCTTCTGTAAGTCGGTATTCTCCGCCACCAGGACCTGAACGCGTTCCTGCGCTTGTCTGCCTTTCTTCAGCTCGGCTACCATTTCATCCCGCTCCGCTGTCACGCTGGCGATTTGTGTGTTGGCGTCGTTCAGCTTTGTCCTCGTTTCGTCTTTCTCCTTTTCCGCAGCCGCGCGGCCTTTCTCCGCCACGGCGAGTGCATCCTTCAGCTGACCGATTTCAGCGCGCAACGCTTCGCTGGCTTTTTTGTCCGTTTGTTCGCTCGCCTGAACCTTCTGGAGGGATTCTTGGGCCGCTGCCAATTGATCACGCACCGCTTTCTCCGCCCCTTCCGTCCTTTGCAGGTCGCTTTGCGCTTTTTCCAGTTTGGAGTTCGTCGCCTGCAACTTGTCGGTCAGTGTCTCTTTCTCTTTTTGGACGGAGCTGTATTGGGTGCGTGATTTCTGCAACTCGGCCTGGAGTTGATCGACCTTATCCTGCAACTCCCTCGTGGCCTTTTTGATTGCAGCCTCATTCCCGACCGCATTCACCGGAGTGGCAACGGGCGTCGCGGCCATCAAAGGCGCAGCGATGGGCTTCGGCGAAACAGGTGGACGCGCATCGCCGCTCCGCGATCTAGCTCCAATCTCCACACTAGGCTGTGCAGGGTCTGCTTTCTGCGGCAGCAAGGCAGGGGCCGCTGCGACCGGAGTTGCTTCCAAGGCTGCTGAAAGGTCTGCTTGCGTGCCGATCTTCCCCTGCACGCGCAAGATGCTTTCGCCGATCTTCCGGGCTCGGTATTCCACAATCGCCGGCTGCCAGTCCGCGTGGCTCTTCCTCAAATCCTCGAGGAGACTTCCCGCCATCCGGAACTTCGCGAGCGCGGTTTTGAACTGAGCATCGCGCTCGAGCTTCTCGCCCTGTTGCGAAGTCATGTAAGCTTTCAGGAAAACTTCGCTCGGATCATCCGTCTGAGCCCGGACTTGGAGCGGCGCCAGGAGGAGCGAAAAACCGGCGAGCCAGATCAAACCGCTTCTCTTCATGCGCACGAGAAGCGGATCATAACTGACGACAAACGACTTGCAAAGCCGGGAGACATTCAGGAGTGGGCCCCGGGACGGAGGGCTGAGGTGCGTGCTTTGGCTTTGCATTCCACCCTCGGAAAACTAGAATCCCAAGCGCGTTGGTGGCCATAGCTCAATGGTAGAGCTCCAGATTGTGATTCTGGCTGTTGCGGGTTCGAGTCCCGTTGGCCACCCTTCCCTCAACCGAAGGTATGTCTGTCAGTTCGCGGGCTAGCTGTTCGGAAAGTCGAATGAACTCGAACGAGTCGTAAATAGCTTGAATCCCTGCCAATTACGAATCGCCGCACCCGGTCGCGGGGAATAGCAACTTGTCCGCGGAAGCAGAATCGGTCCGAATTCGGTTTATACCCTGTTACCTAGGAAGCCTCCACGGGAAACGGACAACGAGGTCGCGAACGTGAGGTATCAACCATCAACCAAGCGGTCAGGAACCTCGGGGTTTTGCAGGCGAGTTGCACCCCGATTACAACGCCGGAGCGCGGCGAGATGCCGGCGGTCCAAAGACTCTGCTTCATATGAAAGTGCTTCTCGAGACTGATCGGCTACTGCTGAGAGAATATGTTGAGGAGGACGCGGAGGCGTTCCTTAAGCTGAATACGGATCGGGAAGTCTTACGCTTCGTTCCCGATAAGGCGCTACTCAATGTCGAACAGGCCCGGCAGATATTGATCGATCA
>JACDBM010000218.1 GCA_013694945.1 Chthoniobacterales bacterium | reverse complement strand
GTCGCGGTGCCGAGTTTCGCAACAACGACGGCGCTGGCGTGATTCGCTATCTCCGCGGCTTCGTGGCCTGACGCTCCACTGCAGAGGGCGAGCGTGAAGAGGGCGATGGCGGTGTCACCCGCGCCGGAGACATCGAAAACCTGCCGCGCTTTGGTCGGGATATGCGACACCCCGCGCCCTTCGAACAGCATCATGCCTTGTTCACCCAGGGTGATGAGCAGAAATTCGGTGTCCCATAGCTCGAGCAGGAGCCGGCCAACTTCGAGCAGCGCTTCATCGCGCCCGGGTGGACTTACCGGATCAGTCCATGGTTGCCCAGCGGCGAAAAACGCCTCACTACGATTTGGCTTCACGGCGGTGACATTCTTCCAGATCAAAGGGTGGCGTGGATTCGGGTCCACCGTCACAATTTTTCCTGCTTTGTAGGCGACCTCGGAAACCTGCTGCACAAGGTCCGCGGAGAGGAAGCCTTTGCCATAATCCTCGAAAATAACGGCGTCGAAATCTTCCAACTGCCGTTTCATGCTCTCTGTGACTCGCGCAACCTGTTCTGCTGTCGGTGGCCGAATTTCTTCCCGGTCAACCCGTACCACCTGCTGTTGTCGCGCAATGATCCGGGTTTTCACAATTGTCTGAAAAGCCGCGTCTTCGATGATGTCCGCGGTTGCGATTTCACATTTCTCCAGAAGTTCGTGCAGCTTCCGGCCACCACGATCTGCTCCGACCAATCCGATGACAAAGGTGCGGGCGACGAATTCGCGTAGATTGCGGGCCACGTTTGCCGCGCCGCCCGGATACGAGGTCTCGCGGGTCACTTCCACCACCGGGACCGGCGCTTCGGGCGAGATCCGTCCGACTTTCCCCCAAACGAATTCGTCTAGCATCAGATCGCCGATGACGGCAATGCGCCTGGAAGTGGCGCGCTGGAGTATTTCTTCCAGACGGTGCGGCGTGATCATGTGCCGCACGCGCTCCGGGAAGGAAATGCAGCGCGATGCCGCCAGCCGCGATGGATTATCCGATTTAGCAGTATCAAAATGCGAAGGATGGGATATTTGTGCGCGTCGTTGATCTGCTTAAAGTTAGCCACTCATTCCGAATAGAAGCCGAAATCAAGAGTCGAAACCACGAATGATACCTTTCGTTAAGATTTGCAAACTCGCCGCCGCAATCACGCTCGCTTTGACCGTGAGCACCGGCGCGGCGGAAGCGCCCAAACGGATCGACGTGAAACAATTTTCTAAGAAAGTCGATGACGTGGTTGTTCCGTTGCCTAACGAGGTCTTTGGCGCGCTGAACAAACTTGGAGGCGTGAACTGGAAGGAGTATGTCCGGAGCAGCAAAGGAAGCAACTTCACGGAACGCCCCCGGATTGCGCTGCTCCTTGGAACTGTGATCGCGGACGGCTTTATCGCCGTGCAGGCAGAAGATGCGCCGACAGTGAAAGACGTCGGGCAGCGTGTGCTCGGGCTCGCGAAAGGCATTGGAGTAGGCAACTCGATTACGCCGCATGCGAAAGCCATCACGGAAGCGGCTGACAAACGAAACTGGAACAATGTGCGCCAGGAATTGGACCGCACCCAAAACAGCGTGCAGCAGGCCATGAACGAAGTGCACGACGAGAAACTCTCGCAGCTGGTCAGCCTGGGCGGATGGCTGCGCGGGACCGAAGTGCTGACGGCGGTGGTGAACAAGCGCTTTTCCGAAGGTGGCGCCGAACTGCTGCATCAACCTGATCTGCTGGGCTATTTCGAGGATCGGCTGCGCGCGATGCCGGAGTTTAATCTGAAGCTCTTGCAGGACATTCAGGCGGCGCTGGGGGAAGTCCGGCCGCTGATCGATGTTGGGGAAAACCGCATCACGGCCGACTCGGTGAAACGGATCAATGAAATCACCGCCCGCATCGATGATGCCATTCTGACAAAGAGCCCGTAGAAGACGCATGTATCTTTTCTTGAAACAAACCGCCCGCTTCGCGGCTTGGCTCTCGATCTTCGCCGGGTCCATTTCGGTGGCAGTGGCGTCTGTTGATGACGCGCAATCATTCGCTCTTCAGGCAGCCGAGCCTTACGTGAAGGAAGGTTTTCAGGTGCGCGAAGATTTCTGGGGCGGCGATTTGGGCTCCGGCGAGAAGAAGGCGGTGCGGCAGCAGCTTTTTAAGGGCAATGAATACTGGTTTTGGCTGGGAACGGAAGTCGAGAAGGCCACCATCTCCGTTCATATCTACGATACGGAAGGAAAACTCATAGAGCAGCCGGATAGCTGGCAGAAGAGTCACTTTGCGGCGGCGCACGTCATTCCTCCGACCACGGGAAGCTATTTCATTATCGTCAGCATCGAGTCGTCGCCCGAGGAACGAACCCATTGGGCGCTGGTCTACGGCTTCCGCTAAAGGAATTCGGACTCTTCGGTGAACGCCGCTTTTAACTTTACGCAGTGATCTTTGCTTCGAGCCTTCCGCAGGCGGCAAATGACTGAATCCCGCACGTTGCAATTCGAGAGCGCGCGTTCGCTCCAGGCGCTGTACGCGAATGATCTCAAGCTGCTGAAGACGCTCGAGGACTCTCTCGATGTGCGAGTGACGACGCGAGAAGGGTGGGTCAAACTCGAAGGCGAACCGGAACAACTTGACCGAGCCCAACGAGTCTTCGACCAACTGGAGCAGGCGCGCCAGAAAGGCGTCGACATCCGTAAACATGAATTCAGTTACGCGCTCGATGCTGTCACGGAAGCCCGTTTGGAAAGCTTGAGCGACGCCATCGACCTAAAGATCACGACGTCGAGCCGCAAGCCGCCGATCGTGACGCGCACAGTCGGCCAGCGGAACTACGTGGAAGCAGTCGCCAAGCATGACATCGTTTTTGGTATCGGCCCCGCTGGAACCGGGAAGACGTATCTCGCCGTGGCGATGGCGGTCGCGGCTCTCAAGAAGGAGCAAGTAAGCCGGATTGTGCTTACCCGCCCGGCGGTTGAAGCCGGCGAAGCGCTGGGATTTTTGCCCGGCGATTTGCACGAAAAGATCACTCCCTATCTCCGCCCGCTCTATGATGCCTTGCGCGACATGCTTGAGCCGGAGGAGATGGAACGCTCCATGGCGCGGCAAACGATCAAGGTCGCGCCGCTGGCCTATATGCGGGGCCGCACTTTAAACAACGCGTTCGTAATTCTGGATGAAGCACAGAACACGACGACCGAGCAGATGTTCATGTTACTCACGCGCATCGGACAGAACTCGAAGCTGGTGGTGACCGGCGACGTGACGCAAATCGACTTGCCCTCGAACAAGCGTTCGGGCTTGGTGGAGGCGTTACAAGCCCTCAAAGCGGTGCCGGGTATCTCGATGAGCTACTTTCATGAACGCGATGTCGTCCGGCACGAACTCGTCCGTGCGATCATTACTGCTTACCAACAGCACCGCTCACCGGCAAATTCCGCTGTGGGCGAGGCGCGAAAATAACTGGCCCATGTTCGATTTTCTGAGACGCAACGAGCTGGTGAAGCGCGGGCTGGCTTCGAGCAAAACACGCCGGCGGCGGATGCCGAACGAACTCATCCAGTCGGTCGAATACGCATCGTATGCGAAGTGGGTGCTCTTTTGCCTCTTCGCGGCCGGGTTGGCGCTGCTAATCTTCAACGGCGAACAGCCGGAACCGACGAAGAACTTTGTCGTTGCTCTGCTGTTTTTTGCAGCTGCGATTGCTCAGCTCTGGATCAGCCAGCCGAAAACCTTCGCGCTCAGCTCGCGCCTCCTCCTCGTCTTCAGCGTGATCTTTGTGCAGCTCGCGGCGACAAAGATCGTTCTCGTCCTTTGCCAGAGCCGCACGTTTGATATTCTCCAGCCGGCGAACGCAGCACTCATAGCGCCCTATGCGTTCGCGCCGCTGGTGCTCAGCGTTCTGCTCGGGAGAAATCATGGCCTCTACGCGGCGGTCTTCGTCAGTCTTTGGACATGTGTGCTCTTTGGCGAATTTAGCGCGCCTTTGTTGGCCTGTGCGATCGTGAGTGGCTTTACGGCGGTTTATCTGACCTTGCAGGTGCGCCGCCGCAGCCGGCTGATCCGGGCAGGCTTTGGAGTGGGACTTGCGTTGTGGCTGCTCGCCCTCGCGTTTGGACTGATCGGCCCCATCGACCTCTTCAGCCCGAGCGCGAACGACTGGCAGACATTGTCGCTCCAGAGCGCACTGGCAATCGGCAATGGGATTCTAACGGCGACCCTCGCCGGCGGACTTCTTCCAATTCTGGAACACCTCTTCAAGATCACGACGGATATTTCCTGGCTGGAAGCGTCGGATTTGAACCACCCGCTGCTGCGGCGAATGACGATCGAAGCGCCGGGCACTTATCACCACAGCCTGGTCGTGGCGAACCTGGCAGAATCCGCGGCGGAGGCTATCGGAGCGAATGGAACGCTTTGTCGCGTTTGCTCGTATTTCCACGATGTCGGGAAGCTGGTGAAGCCCGATTACTTCACCGAGAACATGAATTTCGAGCGCAATCCGCACGATGATCTCGCGCCGACAATGAGCGCGCTCATCATTATCGCTCACGTCAAGGAAGGCGTCGATCTGGCGATGAAGCACAGTCTTAATCACCGCATCATCGACATCATTCAGGAGCATCACGGCACGTCGCTTGTCTATTACTTTTACAAACGTGCTCTCCAGCAACAGGAGGACGCGCGCGCCGGCGGCAAGATCATGAACATGCGCGAAGGCGACGTGCCGGAAGTGAGCCAGGAAAGTTTCCGGTATCGAGGGCCGAGACCACAGACGAAAGAGAGCGCGATCATCAGCCTCGCGGACATGGTCGAGAGCGCGTCGCGCAGTCTGGAAAAGCCCACGCCGCAAAAGATTGAGCAGCTCGTGAATGACCTGATCGCTCAGCGCATCGCGGACCAACAGCTGGATGAATGTGATCTGACGCTGGCGGAATTGAAAACGATCGCGGAACGGTTCCGGTTCACGCTCATGACCATGCTGCACACCCGCATCGCCTATCCGAAACAGGAGACCAAGACGCCTTTGTTGCAACCGCATGAAACTGCGCGTCCGGATGTGATGGCAACAACGAGGAGACCACCCTCTGCGCCACCGGTCTCCGCTGCGTGAGGCCGGCCGGGGAACGCTTGCGCGACTGGGGCGCGAAACAGCGATCATTCTCGGCTCAGGATTGAATTCGTTAGTCCAGGAGAATTCCCTGAACAGCGCATCCCGTATTCCGAGTTTCCCGATTTCCCAGAGGGGATAATTCCAGGGCACTGCGGCGAATTTGCTCTCGCCTGGGTGAACGAAACCCGTGTGATTTACGCGGCCGGGCGCGCGCACTTGTACGAAGGTCACACTGCTTCGGCAGTCACTGCTGTAAGTCGCCGGTTTTTTCCGCCTAACGAATTGGGCGGCCGAAATCGGCCCGGATCCACTCAGCCACACAGAGGTGCTGACGAGAGCCGAAAGTGCCGTTGCCGCGTTCGACCGGCTGCTCGCCGCCACTCTCGCCTCGGCCTAGATTTCGTTCCCTGGCCTGCGCGCGCGTGG
>JACDBM010000331.1 GCA_013694945.1 Chthoniobacterales bacterium | reverse complement strand
ATCACCGCGTTTTAAGGCGGCGAGGCATAGCTGTCGAGAAAGATGCTGAATGCGAAGGAAGAAAAGAGAATCACTCAGGTCCGACCATCGCGCGACGTAGGCCGTGGCTACTGCGGCGTTTCGTACGGCGGCTCGTCAGTGGCGATCGGGGTCGTTTGCGCGGGAGGATTGATGAGGTTGAAGACGAACGCCGCGACCACGGCGGCGGCGAAGTTGGCGACCAGGTAAATCCAAAGATTGCTCCAACTCGAGAGGCCGAGCAGGCTGATCCCCACCGCGACGGCAGGGTTGAACGCGCCGCCGGAGATGTCGCCAACCGCGAACGCGCCGGTCATCACGGTCATGCCAATGGCAAGGCCGTAGAAGGAATTGCCCGAAGTGCCTTCGGCGGTGGCGGCGTTGAGCACGACATAGACGAGCGCGAAAGTGAAAAGGAACTCTGCGAGCAACGCGGGAGCAATCTTCGGTGCGATCGGGGTTACCGCTATTCCGGCACGCAGGAATTTGTTTACCAGGAGAGCGGCAACGGCGGCGGCCACGAGCTGCGCGATCCAATAGGGCGCAACATCGGCTGCTTTTACCTTTCCCCGGATCAAGACACCAAGAGTGACCGCGGGATTGTAGTGTCCGCCGGAAATGTGGCCGCCGGCAAACACCATTACCATCAATGCCGCCCCGATGGCGAGCGGCGCGATCACACTCGAGCCCGCGCCGATTCCAGTGCAACCAATGGTCAGCACCAGAAAAAATGTGCCGATAAATTCCGCGATGTATTTGTTCATGTGATTCGTCGTGTTGTCATTTCTTCACACGTCAGGCAAAAGCTAACCGTCAAAACTTATCTCGCGCGCGGCAAACCTCGCGTTCCGCGCGCAGTCCGCCTTCATCTTATAACATCCGTTGGTTCCACAAGATCGCGCCATTCAACTGCAAGCCGACACGCGCTACAAGACAAATAGGTCATTAGGCTCACGCCTAACCAGCGTTGCCGCCGATCCACCCGGCGTTCCCGGTTGCGAGCGCGTGCGGCCCCGTTCGACTCCGATCGATCAGAGCTCAGCGCGCAAACGGAATCCGCGGTAGCCGTTAAAGCCGCAGCGTGCGCAGCCGCAGTGCGTTCGCGATTACCGAAACGGAGCTAAAGCTCATCGCAGCGCCAGCGATGATGGGGCTGAGCAGAATGCCAAAAAAAGGATAAAGCACACCGGCGGCGATGGGGATGCCAAGCGCGTTGTAGATGAATGCGAAGAAGAGGTTCTGCCGAATGTTGCTCATCATCGCGCGGCTTAGAACGATGGCGTTCTTGATCCCGCGCAGATCTCTTTTACTAAAGTGACACCCGCGCTTTCATCGCTACGTCGGTGCCGGTTCCCATCGCGATTCCCACGTCCGCCGTGGCCAAAGCCGGCGCGTCGTTAATGCCGTCACCAGCCATCGCGACTACTTGCCCTTGCTGGCGCAATCGCTTCACGTGCTCGCTCTTGTCGGCGGGTTCCACGCCGGCCTCCACGTTGTCGATGCCGAGTGGCTTCGCGACGGCTTGCGCAGTGCGTTCGTTGTCGCCGGTCAGCATCGTGATTTGAGGATTTCTATGCCTTGGTTTGATCGGCCGGCAGCTATCGCTACTGCAGCCTTCTCGAATTTACCCAGCTCCTCATCGAAGTCTCTCGACGCGCAGGAGGGCTGATTCTGGCGCGAAGCGAAGGGCACCGAGCTGTCATGAAACGGTCGAGCGATAAGCTCCGGCGGCAGGGCTCGGAACCCGCCCCATTCCGCCATCACCGGTGCGCGGCAGCGGGGATCATCAATCCCAATCTGCTCGACCGTGTAGTGGTATTTTCCGTAGTTACACCCGCCACACCAGTCACGAGGTTGTCCATGTCTGTTCGGCCCAAGAGCGTGAGGAACGACATGGTCAGCCACGGGTTGGAAGGCGTGCACCACCCCACGCAGCAAGTTCTTCCTCATACTGCGTCTTTACCTTTTGCAGATGGCTCCCGCGGAGCGGCCAGCACCGATGCCTGTGCGATACTTCTGTTCGAACGGTGCTATCCTCACCGGCCAAGATCCAAAGTTTCGTATGTCTCCTGCACAATGTGATCAACAACAGCGTTCATGTCGTGTGTGCGTTCCCAAACTGCCAGCTGCCGATCGGCGCCTGTGCCCTCACGCATGATGCGCTCGATGTGCGCCAGCTCTGAACGCGTGCCGAGTTCATCCACTTCCGCTGCCACGAACTCGATTAACTCCGCCAGCAATGCACGCTCATCAACTTCGCGCCGGCGGCCGAAGTCGATCAGCTTACCATCCAGTCCGTAACGGCCCGCGCGCCAGCGATTCTCGTCGAGCAGCCGGCGCGGGTACGTGCGGAAGCTGACGTTCTGATCGCGCATCTTTTGCAGCTTCACTACGATGGCCTGCATCAGTGCCGCCAATGCGAGGGTGTCGTCGACACGCGACTGCGCATCGCAAATCCGAAACTCAATCGTGTCAAAGAACGGATGCAGTCGAATGTCCCACCAGATCTTTTTTGCGTTGTCGATGCAGCCCGTGCTGATAAGCAAGTCGATGTAATCCTCATATTCTGCAAGGCTCTCAAACGTTTCCGGCATGCCGCTGCGCGGAAAGCTTTCGAAGATGATCTGGCGATAGGCTTTCAATCCGGTGTTCTTGCCCTGCCAGAAGGGTGAGTTCACCGAGAGCGCATACAGGTGCGGCAGGAAATAGCGCGCCTGGTTCATGATATCGATCCCGGTGTGGCGGTCCGGAATTCCGACGTGAACATGCAGGCCAAAGATGACACTTGTGCGCGCAACCTGCTGCAGGTCCTGTACGATCGTGCTGTAACGCTCATTAGGCGTGATTGGTTGCTCGTGCCACCGCGAGAACGGATGGGTGCCCGCGGACGCGATCTTCAGGCCAGCGCGTGCTGCGGCGCCAGCGAGCTCGCTCCGGAGGCTGATCACCTGATGCCGCGCGTCATGTATGTCCGGGCAAACCTTCGTGCCGAGCTCCACAACTGACTGATGCATCTCGGGCTTCAGGTTGCCCTCGAGGTTCTCTTTACCTCTCGCGACAAGTTCGGCGCTGTGCGGCCGCAACTCACGACTGTCCGGATCGACGATCTGGAACTCCTCTTCGATTCCGAGAGTGAAGACATGTTTGCCGTTGCTCATCTGCTCTACCGCACTTTCCTCAGAACAATTGCCCATCAGCACTCCAACTACCAACCGAGAGTATCAGCCCAACAGCAGGTAAGCGACAGTCGGGCAAGCAAGACGATGCGCGGTCCATCGGGGGAGGGCA
>JACDBM010000206.1 GCA_013694945.1 Chthoniobacterales bacterium | reverse complement strand
TCGTCGGCGTCGGTGATTCGCTCGTCGGCCGGCTGATTCATTTCGACGCCCTCAAAATGAAGTTCCGCGATTTCAATTTGCGACGGGATGCGCACTGCCCCGTATGCGGAGAGAACCCGACCATCTTGGAGCCCGTGGATTACGAGCAATTTTGCGGTGTTCCTTCCGATCCCGCCGCGGAAGGGCCTGACGCCGATCGCGTGCCCGAGATTTCGGTGGGGGAATTGAAACGGAGGCTGGATGCGAAGGAAGCACTGGTGCTGCTGGATGTGCGCGAGCCGCATGAATCCGAGATCGCGCACATTGCCGGCGCACGCTTGATTCCTCTGGGCGAGTTGCCCGCCAGCTTGAACTCCCTCTCGAACGGTGGCCACGCCATGGTCGTTCACTGCCACACGGGCGTTCGGAGCGCCTACGCAGTGCGATTGCTGGAAGAGGCTGGGTTTCGGAACGTCTGCAATCTTGCTGGCGGAATCGATGCCTGGTCGGAGCAGATCGATCCGAGTGTTCCGCGTTATTGAGAGCGGTTGTTGCGACGTAAACGGCGATTGGGAGCCGTCGCTACAACGAAGCTACAACGAAGCCGTCATGCGTGATCGTCTATTCAGCCGCGGCGATCGCCTTCGCCACGGCGTTCTCGGGCGGAACGCCCGCCCAGCGCCCTACGAGCTTTCCTCGCGCGTTAAACACAAAAACGGCGACGTCATTTGATTCGGGCGAGAGACCGAGTTGCGCCATCGCGGTGCCATCAAAGTCCGCCACCACATACAAATCTTTGCGAGGATCATGCGTCAGCTGCTTGGCGTCATATTGCGCCTCCAGCTCTTTCGCCTCCGCATCGAGCCGTCGTCGGATGATGGTCTGCGTCAGGCCGTGCAAGGGACGGACCAGCTTGCGCTGGAAGTTCACGAGCGTGACGTAGCGATACTTCGGATTCCCGACGTAGCGAACCGGCACCTGATCCGCAACCGTGTGGGCTTGTTGTTCGTTCTGACGAGTGACAACCGTGACGATCGTGATATGCCCGTCCGCCGTGGAGAGGTCGTTGCCATCTACATCGCGAAAGGTGAGCCGATGCACGCCGCTGATTTGCAGCTCAGCCGAGTTCAGACTCGCGGCCCAGCTGAAAAAGAGTGCCGCGAAAATGGATTGAAGGCGCCGGGGGATCATGTTTAAGCACCATGCAACAATGCGCCGCACTGACAAGTCCGTGGGAAAGCTCCGACTTCTCCTCATCGCCGGCCTCGCGATCGCGTCGCTCACCTCATGCAATCGCATGATGACTCCGCCGGCCACGCAGGTTTTGAAGGATGCGGACGCGAAAATGGCCAGCGGCGATTTGCTCGAGGCGATTACTCTTTACGAGAGCGCGCTCGATAACTCCGCGCGCTCGGCGGACATTCACTACAAGCTGGCCGTGCTTTACGACGAGAAAATGAGCGATCCTCTGAATGCGCTCCACCATTGCAAACGCTACCTGACGATTGCCCCCAGCGGTGCCCGCGCGAATGAAGTGAAGAGCCTGATGAAGCGGGATGAGCTTGCGCTTGTCACCACCCTGTCAGGAGATTCGGTCGTTTCGCGCGGAGAAGCGGCGCGGTTAAAGAACGAAAACCTGGAGCTACGCAAAGAGCTGGAGAATCGAAACGCGCAGATTCGCGCGGCGACGCTCACGAAGGACAAGCGCGCGACCACCGGAACCCAGGCTGAAAAGGACGCCTCGCCCGCAGCCGGGAAAAAAATTGGCGGGCGATCTTACGTGGTGCAGCCGGGCGATACGCTGGCTTCCATTTCGCGCAAGTTTTATAAGAGCAGCTCCGGCTGGAAGAAGATCCGCGACGAAGACGGCAACAGGTTTGACGATCCCGGCAAGCTCAAACCCGGACAAACCGTCACGATTCCATGAGCCTGCTACAGCAAGCCGCGCCGCGGCATGCGATTCATCTAAGCCGCACCGCATTTAAGACATGAGAGTTATTACACGCATCGCCCCGGACGTCGGCTGGCTTCCAGTCAGCTTCGTAAATGTTTACTTCCTCGGCCGCCCCGGTAGTCCATGGGTGCTCGTAGACACGGGATTGCCCGGTCGCGCCAGGCAGATCACCGAGGCCGCGGAGGCACGTTTCGGAGCCGGAGCCCGGCCCGAAGCGATCATCCTCACGCACGGCCATTTCGATCATGCAGGCTCTGCACAAGCTCTGGCGGAAAAATGGGACGTGCCGATCTACGCGCATGCTCTCGAGCTGCCTTACCTCACGGGACAGTCGGCCTATCCCCCGCCCGATCCCACCATTGGCGGCGCGATCGCGTTCCTTTCCCGCTTCATGCCTTCGAAGCCCTACGACTTCGGAAGCCGAGTGCGTGATTTGAAACCGGATACGGTTCCCGGCTTATCGGACTGGGAGTGGCTCGCCA
>JACDBM010000197.1 GCA_013694945.1 Chthoniobacterales bacterium | reverse complement strand
AGCCGGGCGAAGAAAACGCCGCCCGCTTCGTAGCGCGCCAGCCATGCTTCAGCGCGTTCCAGCTTTCCGGGGCCAAGCAGAAAGTATTTGCCGTAACGCATGATCAGCGGCCGGCCGAGCGCACGGGAAACCCAGTAGGTGATCGCCGAACCAAGATAGGAGCCCGCGGTTCCGGCGAGGACGACTCCGGTGAAATCCAAATGGCCTTGCGCCGCCAAAAACGCGGCCGGCGGGATAACGACCTCGCTCGGAACGGGAAAAATCGAACTCTCCATCGCCATCAGGATAATTATGCCCAGGTATCCCCAATTCAGCACCCACTGGAACCAGATTTCGAGGAGTTGGTGCATGATCGGACGTTTTCGGATTGGGAAGTTTCGCTTTCGGAATTAGCCTGCTTGAGCGCAAGCGGCAACGGGCCGTAGTTCAATCCGAAATCGGCACTGTGCAATCCTAAAATTCTCATGTCGATTTATCGCCGCGTCCTTCGCTACTACCGGCCGTTTCTCGGCCAAACCGCGGTTGGCCTTCTGCTCACTCTTTGCGGCATTGCCTTGAATTTGCTCAAGCCGTGGCCCTTCAAGATTATTGTCGACCACGTTTTGACGCGAGATCCCCACCCGGTTTTTGGGATGTCTGCCCGGCTCGTTCCTTTGCTTTGCCTGGCGCTCGTCGCCATTCAGCTGCTTTGGGGGATCACGAACTGGATCACCAACTATCTCTTCGTGAAAATCGGGCTTCAGGCGCTACTGAAATTGCGCACAGACCTTTATGCTTATCTGCAATCGCTCTCGCTAAAATACCACGACGCCAGGCGATCGAGCGATTCCAGCTTCCGCGTGGCGTATGATTCACAGGCGATCCAGACGATCTACAACCAAGGCTTCACGAACATCTTCGGGTCCGTTCTCACTCTCCTTGGGACCTTTATTGTCATGGTGCAGATTGATTGGCAGCTTACCCTGCTTTCGCTCGGCGTGCTGCCGATCGTGCTCGCCGCGATCTACTTTTTCGCGCATCGAATCCGCGCGCAATCGACCCACATCCACGAACGGGAAAGCGCGTTGCTCGCCCAGGCGCAGGAAGGCCTGAGCTCCGTGCGAATGGTGCATGCGTTTGGGCGGGAGGATTGGGAAGTCCGTCAGTTCCAAAGCCAGGCCCATCAAAGTCTGCAGGCAAATCTGCGCCTCACGCTGACGAACGTGAATAGCGCACTGATCATCAGCACGCTTATGGTTATAGGCACCGCCGCGATGTACTATGTCGGGACGCGGCACGTGCTCGCCGGGACTCTCACGCTCGGTTCTCTGCTGGTGTTCAGCGCATACCTGCTGATGCTCTACCAACCGCTCGAATCGCTGACATACACCACATGGGCGATGGAAGGCGCAGCGGCGGGGGCGCAGCGCTGCTTCGAGGTGCTCGACCGGGCGGACGATGTCGTCGATGCCCCCGGTGCATTGGTCATTTCCAGGACAGCAGGCGCCATCGGATTCGAGGCCGTGAATTTCCATTACAACGTTGGTCGATCAATTCTTCAGGAAGTGGACCTTGAGATTGAGCCGAACCAGATCGTCGGGATCGTGGGCGGGACAGGCGCCGGCAAGAGTACGCTACTGAGCCTCGTTCCGCGCTTTTATGATCCTAGTCAGGGTCGCGTGACGCTTGATGGTCGAGATTTGCGCGAGATCACGAAGAAATCGTTGCGCTCGCAAATTGGGATTGTTTTGCAGGAGACACTCCTTTTCTCCACCACGGTCCGGGAGAACATTGCCTATGGCCGACCCGAGGCCACTGATGAGGAAATACGAGACGCTGCGCGCCGGGCCCAGGCTGATACGTTCATCTGCCAGCTGCCGCACGGCTACGAAAGTCTCGTGGGTGAGCGTGGTGGACATCTCAGCGTGGGGCAGCGTCAGCGCATTGGCATTGCGCGTGCCTTTCTCAAAAACGCGCCGATCCTCCTGCTGGATGAACCAACCTCAGCGCTCGATCCTACGACCGAAGCCGCCATTATGGACACAATCAAGGAGCTGATGCGGGGACGCACGACGCTGATCGTTACGCATCGGCTCGCGACCATTCACGGCGTCGACAGAATCGTCGTCCTCGAACACGGCCGGCTCGTCGAGCAGGGGACAGGTTCGGAATTGATCTCGCGCGGCGGTCGCTACGCATCGCTTTACGCCTCCGGCAATTATTCGCGGTAGGCGAGAGGCCGGATTAATGAAGCGGAGACGCATCGTCGTGATGGGCTTCATGGGATCGTGTCCGATCGCTGGCGTGATCTGGCAGCACGTCCACTACATCGTCGGCCTGCAACGGCTTGGGCACGATGTCTATTACGTCGAAGACTCGGCCCGATTGCCTTACAACCCGATCGTGGGCGAGGTGAATTTCGGATTCGATTACGCAGCCAAACTGCTCCGCAAAATCGCGCGTGAGTTTGGTTTTAAGGATCGCTGGAGCTATCGCGCCCGCTACCTGCGTTCAGATCCCGGCGCCGGTTTGTCGCGGCAGAAACTGCGAGAGCTCTATCGCGATGCCGACGCGGTCCTCAACGTCTGCGGTGCGCAGGAACTGCACGATGAGGTTCGGAAGAACCCTTGTCTTATCTACATTGAAAGTGATCCCGGACCTGAGCAGGTCCGGGTGGATCAATCCGATCAGAAAACGCTGGCTCATCTCCGCGGCTACCAACGCTTGTTCACCTTTGGCGAGAATGTCGGGACTAAAGAATTCCCGGTGCCGTCGCGGGGGCTGCGCTGGCTGCCGACGCGCCAACCGGTCGTGACTGATTTCTGGAAAACTGACCAGGGACCGCAGCGCGGCGATCTCTTCACCTCGATCGCAAACTGGAATACCGGTGGTCAGAAAGATATCATCTGGCGCGGCGAGAAATATCTATGGAGCAAATCGCGCGAGTTTCTTCGCTTCATCGCCGCGCCGCGAAAATGTGCGGAAACCTTCGAGCTTGCTACTGAGATTCGGAACGCGCGAACCCGTGCCCGATTCGAGCGGTATGGCTGGCGCCTGCGAGCGCCCA
>JACDBM010000172.1 GCA_013694945.1 Chthoniobacterales bacterium | reverse complement strand
GGTCTCCTGTTCGCCGCGCAAGCGATAGACCGGAATCGCTTCAGAGATGTTCTTGAATTGCCGCGCACCCAGCCGCTCAAAACTGAAGGGGGAGTTCCGCCGCACCTGCTCGAAAAGCACGCCGCTTTAATTCGATCGCGCCCGGATCGGCCGAGGATTGGATGCGGGCCGCTAGATTAACCCCGTCGCCCATCAAATCATCGCCCGACTCGATAACGTCCGCGAGATGCAACCCAAAGCGCATCTGCAAGCTTTCGCCCGCCGCTTCGGCGAGTCCGTTGCGGATTTCAACCGCACAGCGCAGTGCATTCAGCGGGCTGGCGAAGTCCGCCAGGATGGCGTCGCCCATTGTCTTGAAGACGCGCCCGTCCCTCACCTTTACCTTGTCACGAACCATCGCGGTCAAGTTGGCGATCCTTCTCGCGGTGCCTTCCTCGTCCCTTTCCATCATGGAGGAATATCCGACCACATCCCCCACCAAAATCGTTGCGAGACGGCGTTTCATCGAAGGCTTTTGATTCCCCTCAAGCTGTTGGAAGATGACGCTACAATCCAGCGCGAAACAGCCTTAGCCCGAGCGGCAGGATCTGCGCGCCGCCGGGTCATGCGAAAACTCCGCCTGCGCTCTTAGGGCGCGATCGCAGCAAAGCAGTGCAAGCGCGACGCATTTTGCCGAAAAAATCTCCTATTGACAGTCTGTAGGAGAGGCGTCATTTTGCTCATATAGATTATCTATATGAGTGCACATGAAGACGATTCCAAGGCTGATCTTTTGCAGGGAACGCTCGACTTGCTGGTGCTGAAAGCGCTTTCGGCGCAGCCACTCCATGGGCTCGGAGTTTCGAACCGGATTAGTCAGATTACGAAGGGGACATTTGATGTGAAACCGGGATCGCTCTTTCCGGCGCTCCACCGCATGGCTGAAGCCGGATGGTTGAAGGCAGAATGGGGAGAATCGGAGAACAAGCGGCGCGCTAAATATTACAGCCTGACGAAGGCCGGGCGGCGTCAGCTCGAGACCGAGACGGAGGATTGGCAGCGCATTTCGATGGCGATGACCAGCGCGCTCCGAGCAACCTGAATCCCACAGCAATGACTGTCATCCTGAACGAAGTGAAGGATCTCTGGCCATTTCTACTAACGCGCGAGAGAAATAGTCAGAGATGTTTCGCTCCGCTCAACATGACAGAAGAGCACTTATGAGAACGGTATTTTCACGAGCCGGGAGTCTCCTCCACAACGCAACTCACAGAGGACGGATGGAGCGGGAGCTGTCGGAAGAACTCAGCTCGTATGTCGAACTGCTCACGGAGAAAAATATGAAAGACGGAATGAATGAAACGGACGCGCGGCGCGCGGCATTGGTGGAAGTGGGCGGCGTGGAGCAGGTGAAGGAAGAGGTTCGCGCGAGCCGGACGGGCTTTAGCCTTGAGACCTTCCTCATGGATCTGCGCTATGGGATGCGGTCGCTGCTAAAGAAGCCGGGTTTCACGCTCACGGCGGTGATCGCGCTCGCGCTCGGCATTGGGGCGAACACCGCGATCTTCAGCGTGATTAATGGCGTGCTCTTGCGGTCGCTTTCCTATGCGGATCCGGAGAAGCTCGTGATGGTCTGGGAGCACAACCTGCAGGAGAACGATCGGCAAAACGTCGTCTCGCCAGGCAATTTTTTGGACTGGTCGAGCCAGAGCAAATCGTTCGAGCAGATGGCCGCGTTCGTGAGCAGGCCGACCAACCTCACCGGCGGCCGCGAACCGGAAGAGATCAGGGTGCAGCTCGTCTCGCAGGGGTTCTTTCCTGCGCTCGGCGTGCAGCCGATGCTCGGTCGCGCTTTCACACCCGAAGAAGACCGGATTGGCAATGATCTGGTCGTGATCCTGAGCCACGCGCTCTGGCAGAACCGTTTCGGTGCGAGCCCGCAGATCCTCGGCCAGACGGTGACGATGAACGGGCGCCAGCGCACCGTCATCGGCGTAATGCCCCCAGGCTTCCATTTTCTCGATGACAAAGTGCTGGCCTGGATGCCGATGGCGATGGATCCGGCGATCAATTATCGCGAAGTCGGGGGCCGTTACCTGCAGGTCATGGCGCGACTGAAACCGGGCGTCACCATCGAACAGGCGCAGGCCGAGATGACCGGCATCGGAAAGCAGATCGAGCAAGCCCATCCTAAATTCAACGCTGGCTGGAACGTGGCCTTGCTCCCGATGCACGAGCAGGTCGTCGGCGAGATCAAGCCAATCCTGATTGTCTTGTTCGCGGCGGTCGCATTCGTGTTGCTGATCGCCTGCGCGAACGTTGCCAATCTGCTGCTTTCGCGTGCGGCGGCACGGCAAAAGGAGCTCGCCTTGCGCGCGGCGCTCGGCGCGAGTCGAACCCGGCTCGTTAGGCAGATGCTGACGGAAAGTGTTTTGCTCGCGACAATGGGTGGACTGCTAGGCGTGATTCTCGCCTACTGGGGAATCCAGCTCCTGATCGGCTTCGGGCCGGACAACATCCCGCGTTTGAACGAGATTACGATCGATCCGCGTGTGCTCGGTTTCACCCTCGCGGTCTCGCTTTTCACCGGACTGCTCTTTGGATTAATCCCGGCCCTCCAGGCCTCGCGGCCGGACTTGAACGATGCCCTGAAAGAAGGCTCTCGCGGTTCGACCGGCGGACGGAGCCGGACGCTGCGCAACGTCTTTGTCATTGCCGAAGTCTCCATCGCGCTCGTGCTCCTGATCGGCGCCGGCCTGATGATTCGCAGCTTTATGCAGCTGCAATCGGTCGAGACCGGCTTCCGGCCCGAGAACGTGCTGACGATGCGGGTGCAGTTGCCGCGCACGAAATACAAGGAGCCGCATCAGATCGTGGACTTCTTCAAACAGGCGCAGGATCGCATCGCGGCCGTGCCCGGGGTGCAGGCGATTGGCGCGATCAGCTACCTCCCGCTTACCGGACCCGCGGCGAGGGACGCCTTCAAGATCGTGGGACAACCCGAGCCCGCACCCGGCCAGGAAAATCCCACCGAAGTGCGCGTGATCACACCGACCTACTTTCAGGCGATGGGAATTCCGCTGCTCAAGGGCCGGCTGCTCGACGAACGCGACGGGAAAGAGCCGCGCGTTCTTCTCATCAACGAAACCCTGGCCAGGAAATATTTCCCGAACGACGACCCGATCGGGAAGCGGATCGAGGTGACCTGGGGTGAAGGCGGGCCGGATGAAATCGTCGGCGTCGTCGGTGACATCAAAGAGGGCGCGCTGGACAAGGAACCCGAGGCGGCGGTCTACTGGCCGCACTCGCGCGAGCCCTACTCAGGCATGGCGCTGATCGTGCGCACCGCAGGCGATGCCGCGCGGTTCGGAGCGGCGGTCCAAAAGGAAATCCGCGGGCTCGATCCCGACCAGCCCATCGCGGATCTCCGCACGATGAAACAGGTCATCTCGAAATCGATCGCGCGGCCGCGTTTCAACACGTTGCTACTCACGATCTTCGCCGGCGTAGCGCTGGTGCTCGCGTCGGTCGGCCTCTATGGCGTGATGAATTACTCTGCCACGCAACGCACCCACGAGGTCGGCATTCGGATGGCACTGGGCGCCACGCGCGCTGATATCATGCGGCTCGTCGTCGGGAATGGAATGCTTCTGACATTGGTAGGTATTGGGATCGGCGTAGTCGCCTCGTGGGGACTCACACGGGTGATGCAGAGCTTCCTCTTTGGCGTCGGCGCGACTGACGCGGTCACATTCATTGCCGTATCTGGGCTGCTCATCCTCGTCGCGCTCGTCGCGAATTACATTCCTGCGCGCAAAGCGACGCGTGTGAATCCTGTTATTGCGCTCCGCTACGAATGAAAGGGTGAAGAAGCCACGGGATGGACACCGATTTACACGGTCCGAATGCTCTCGGTGTAGCGACGGCGCTCTGTCGCCGTTCTGAGATGCCACCCGCAAACAGCGTCCCTTTGCGGACAGAGCGGCGTCGCTACAACCGGTCAACGATCCCTTCGAGTAAGAGCATGCTGCTTCCGCGACTCGCAAGCCTGCTGCGCAATCTCAGCCGCAAAAACAAAGTCGAGCGCGACTTGTCGGAGGAAGTCAGGTCGTCCGTCGAGTTGCTGACGCGCGTAAAGACGAAGGAAGGCGTGAGCGAAAGAGAAGCACGTCGCGCCGCGTTGATGGAATTCGGAGGCGCCGGCGCTCAGCATTCCGCTGCTCGCAGGGCGGCGCTTCCCTCGGTTCTCGGGCGGCGTTTTCGCTTCGAGAACCAGGACGAAGCGTGGCAGGAGATTGTCGGTGTCGTTAGGCACGTCAGACATAGCGGCCTGGACGAAGAACCACGCGTGAAAGTGTATCGGCCGTGGACGCAGTTGAATCCTAAACGCACCGGCGACTGGCTGCGCGCGATGGACATCCTCATGAAGACCAGCTCGGACCCGATGACACTCGTGCCTGCGATCCGTCGCGAAATTCAGGAGCTCGGATCCCGATCAGCCGCTGGGACCGGTCGCTACGTTGGAGTCATCGCTCGACAGATCGCTCGCGCCGCGCCGGTTCAATCTTTTCCTGCTCAGCACCTTCTCGTGCATCGGACTCCTCCTCGGTGTGATCGGCCTCTACGGCGTGATGAGCTACACCGTGAGCCAGCGAACGCACGAGATTGGATTGCGTATGGCACTGGGCGCGCAGCGGGGCGATGTGCTGAAGCTCGTCCTGCGCGAAGGGATGCTTCTGGTGCTGGCGGGCACTGCTCTCGGACTCGCAGGCGCCTTCGCGCTCACACGCCTGATATCGAGTTTGCTGTTTGCCGTCTCTGCGGCCGATCCCCTCACCTTCGCGTCTCTCTCGCTCCTGATTATCCTCGTCGCGCTGCTCGCCGCCTATCTGCCGGCACGACGCGCATCCGCAGTCGAGCCGATGGAAGCTTTGCGATATGAGTAAAAGGGCTCGCATTCTATGTGCCACGCTGTGCGTGCTGCCGGTGTTGCTTTTAGCGCAGCAACCAGGCGTCACTCCAATCGCGGAAGCGACAGCCGCTGCAACGGCGATGTTGCGCAAGGAGATCCCGGCAAAGATTGATCCCGCCGCGCGTTACCTCATCTACCTGCACGGCGCGATCATCGAGAACAACGGCATCCATCCGACTGACCCAAAGTATGGGACGTACGAGTATCTCGAGATCCTGCACGCGCTGGAGCGGAAAGGCTTCGTCGTCATCAGTGAGTCGCGTCCGAAAGCGACTGATACGAAAGCCTACGCGCAGAAAGTCGTCGAGCAGATCAACCTGCTTCTGACAGCTGGCGTTCCGCCCAGTCACATCACAGTCGTTGGCGCGTCGAAAGGATCGGTCATCGCGATGCTCGCCTCCACTGCGCTCAAAAACCGCGACGTAAACTTCGTCATCATGGCGAACTGCAACGACTGGCTCGCGCGAACGCACAACATCGACCTTCACGGCAACGTTCTTTCGATCTACGACATGAATGACGAGTTCGGCCGTACCTGCCAGCCGTTCTTCGACAAAGCTACCGGTTTGAACCGGCGGAAGGAAGTCGAGCTAAAGATCGGAACCGGCCATGCCGTTCTCTATCAGCCACTCAAGGAGTGGATCGACCTCGTGGAGGAGTGGGCCAGGCAGCCGGCGCCCTGATCATGAAGAGGAAGTTCTTCACGCGCGTCGGGTGGTTCTATGCGCCGGTATCGTTAGGCGGTTTCATCGTCACGTTCCTTGCAATCGTGTTTGGCGTTACAGCTTTCCTCGCGATCGACCCGGCATTCGCACTCGGCAAGTGACACTCTGTATGGCCTGTTTCCGTTCTTCGCCTCCACATTTCTGATTCTTAGTTGGGTGACCAGCAGAACGAGCTAAGCCTCCGAAATCATGCCGCTGCTTCCAAGCCTCGCGAGTCTCTTCCGGAATCTTGCTCGCAAGAATGAAGTGGAGCGGGAACTAAAGGAAGAAGTTCGGTCGTACGTTGAGATGTTATCAGAGGAAAAAATGAAAGAAGGCATGACTGAAAAGGAGGCGCGTCGCGCGGCATTAGTGGAACTCGGCGGCACAGAGCAGGTCGAGGAACAGGTGCGCGAAGTTCGCATGGGACACTTCATTGACACCCGAATGCAGGACGTGCGCTTCGCGTTTCGCACGCTGCGCAAATCCCCGGTGTTTTCGCTCACCGTTGCGCTGGTTCTCGGCCTCGGGATCGGCAGTACGGCGCTCATGTTCACGATCGTGAACTCCGTGCTTTTAAAAGGGCCGCCGTTCCCGCAGGCCGATCGTCTTTTCATGCTTTGGCAGGATCTGCCGCAGGAGAAGCGCGTCTCGTTTTCAACCCGCGAGTTCACGACCTGGCAGAAGGAGTCGCAACTCTTCGAAAACCTCGCGGCATTCACCGGCAACGGCTTCACGATCTCCGGACGCGGCGAACCGGAGCTGGCAATCGGGCGACAGGTGACGCCGTCGTTTTTTGAAACGCTGCGCGCCCATCCCGCGCTCGGCCGCGTATTCCTCGCATCGGAAGGAGAGCCCGGCCACGATCGCGCCGTGATCCTGAGTTACGCGTTCTGGCGCGATAAATTCGGCGCGCGGAACGATGTGCTTGGGCAAGCCGTGGTAATGAACGGCGAGCCGTACACGGTCGTGGGCGTAATGCCGGAGAGCTTCATGTTCCTCGACCGAGAAGCGAAGCTCTGGGTGCCAGCCGCACTCGGCAGCCAGTTTTACCAGGAACATCTTGACGCGCACTTCCTGCGCGTAGTTGGTCGACTAAAGGAAGGCGTCACGCCCGAGCGTTTGCAGGCCGAAACCGATCTTCTCGCAACGCATGTGAACGCGCCGGAGGACGACACCGTGCGCCGCTTTTACCCCGTGAGCTTAAAGGAGATGCTCGCGAGCGAGCTGCGGCGACCGCTTCTCGTGCTGCTATCGGCAGTCGCGTTCCTGTTGCTGATCGCGTGCACGAACGTTGCGAACCTGGTGCTCGCGCGTGCCAACACGCGCCAGGCAGAGATGGCAATCCGCAGCGCGCTCGGCGCGAGCCGCCGCCGTCTCTTCGCGCAACTACTCACGGAAGCAACGCTGCTCGCCTGTATCGGCGGTGCGCTTGGGATGGGGATCGCGATCTGGGGTCTCGATCTGCTGAAGCTCTTCGCGGCCGGGAATCTGCCGGAGCTTCTGAACACACGACTCGATGGTTCGGCGCTCGTGTTCGTCCTCGCCGTGAGCATGGCGGCTGGGATTCTAGTCGGCCTCGGGCCAGCCTTCGCGGCCTCACACATCAGGTTTGAGCTCGGGCTGAAAGGCGCCACCCGCGCGACTTCCGGCGCAGCAACCGAGCGCATCCGGCACGCGCTCGTTTTCGCAGAAGTCGCGCTGGCAGCACTGCTGCTGATCGGCTGCGCGCTCATGATGCGGAGCTTTATCGCCCTCGTCCATGCTGATCCCGGCTTCCGCTCGGAGAACACGATCACGGCAGATGCGGTGCTCATGAAAGATCGCTACGCTGACGCAGCGACAATGATCCGTTTTTATCGCGAATCGCTTGCAGCGGTGCGTGCACTGCCGGGCGTGGATGGCGCGGGTGTCGTTTCGCATTTGCCGTTCGGCGGCAACAGCTGGGGCAACAGCTACGAAGTCGAAGGCCAACCGGCGCCTTCCGGCGTGCAATACAACGCGCAAATCCGGCCTGCTAGTCCCGGTTATCTGGGAGCGATCGCGATTCCGCTGAAGCACGGCCGCGATTTCACCGATCGCGACGATGAGAACGCGCCTGGCGTGGCGATCGTGAACCAGCTTTTTGCCGATCGGTTTTGGCCTAACGAGAGCCCGCTCGGGAAACGGATCCGCTACGGGAGCGACTGGCTATCGATTGTCGGCGTCTGCGGGAATATCAAGCATGTGCGCCTCGATAGCGAAGGTGACGCTGAGATCTACGTGCCGTATCCGCAGGTGCCGGGGGATGTGATGCAGTTCGTTGGCCGCGACCTCAATTTCGTCGTGCATTCCGCCAATCCTGGAATCGTCGCATCACAGCTGCGAGCGACGCTTCGCCGCCTCGATCCGGGATTAGTCGTGCGCGTGAATACGATGGAAGCACTGATCCACGACTCGATCGCGCAGCCCCGTTTTCGCACTTGGCTAATCGGGATCGTCTCCGGGTTCGCGCTCGTGCTGGCGTGCCTCGGCATCTACGGCGTGATCGCGTATCTCGTGACGCAACGTTACAAGGAGATCGGCATTCGCATCGCGCTCGGCGCCACGCGTGGCAACATCCTCCAGCTCGTGCTCGGACGCACGCTGCGGCTGACGGCTGC
>JACDBM010000329.1 GCA_013694945.1 Chthoniobacterales bacterium | reverse complement strand
TTGCGGAGCGGCCGCGATTTCGATCAGCGCGACAACGAGAACGGGAAGCACGTCGCGATTGTGAACGAGGCGTTCGTGCGCCGTTATGTACCGAGCTTGAACCCGATCGGAGAGCAGATGCTTCTGGATCAGGAAGGTGGGGCTGATCCGCTCGAAATCATCGGCGTGGTGGGCGACACGAAACAAGGAGATCTGAGCAAAGAGGTCGCCCCTGAGTTTTACCAGCCGTTTGCGCAGGCGCCCAACCGGCGGATTTGGCTCACCTTTCGCACCTCGAGCGAGAGTCTGGCGGGAATGAACGCCGCGGTGCGCAAGATTGTGCACGAGCAGGATTCCGATGTCTTCGTTGGCAACCTCGAGCCGATGGAAACGCTGATCGGCCGGAACCTGGCGCAACCAAAGTTCAACATGATGCTGCTCGGGACTTTCGCGACGGTGGCGATGCTTCTGGCCGCGATCGGAATTTATGGCGTCATCGCCTACAGCGTGACGCAACGGACGCGCGAGATCGGCATTCGCATGGCGCTCGGCGCGCGACGGACGCAGATGGCCGGGATGGTGATGCGGCAAAGTTTGACCGTGGTGGTGATTGGGATTGTGGTCGGGCTTGTTGCAGCCGTTGCGGCGACTCGCTTGCTCGCGAGCCTGCTTTACGGCGTCGGGGCCACTGATGTTCTGACCTACGCCACGGTTGTTTTGTTACTCGCGGTAGCGGCCCTGCTCGCCAGTTACATCCCCGCGCGGCGGGCCATGAAAGTCGATCCGATGATCGCGCTTCGCTATGAATAGGAACACGGCCACTCTGGCTGTGCGGAGAACGGGCTTTTGCCTGTTGTCTCTGCGCGGACGCATTCTCCCCACGAAACGGCAGGCTAAAAGCCCGCCGGCCGCACGGGCTGGAAAGCCTGTGTTCCAGCGCCTTGCAGGGAAGCGCTGCGGCATGAACAAGGTAGCGGAAGCTTGCATCTTGGATCTCGCCGGCGCGAAAGCTGGCAGGTTGCGTTACTTCGCAATCGCGTCTGCCGCCTTGCTCATGCCATTTCGGGGAAGCGCGGCTCTCCTCGAGGACAATCGCAGGTTCCAGCCGGTGATCGACGAGGCCGCGGCTGCTGGATTACCGGGCGTGCAGGCGTTTGTGCGCCAGGGCACCGCCCGTTGGAGCGGAACCGCTGGCTTTGCATCCATCGAAATGAAGCGGCGGATGAGCAGCGCGGACCGGCTCCGGCTGGCAAGCCTGACCAAGATGATGACTTCCGCCGTCACTCTGGAACTCGTGAAGCTCGGTCGCTTCAAATTGGAAGATCGCGCTGTCGCTTTACTGCCACCCGGCGCGCTCAACGGCATTCCGCACGCGGAAAAGATAACGGTCGCGCACCTGCTCGATCACACGAGCGGCCTGCACAATTTCAATGGCGACGACAGCCGTGACTTTTTCCGAGAGCTCTACAACCATCCACGTCGTGGCCGGCTGCTCTGGACAAGCGCGGAGTTGCTGAGCTTCGCGAAGAAGCCGGAGCATTCGGCTACTGGGCGACCCGGCGAGAAGAAGTCCTACTCGAGCACGGGATACATCGTGCTCGAGATGATCCTGGAACATCGCGAAGGGAAGCCGTTCGCGGATTTGTTCCGCGAGCATCTTTTCGCTCCGCTGCAGATGAACAAAGCAGGCGTGGAAGGCATTGATCTTCAAAGGAGCGACATCGCGGACAGTTACGCGCGGCCAGAAAGAAGCGAGTGGGGAGCGCCCTCGCCTTTCGCCGATCGAAAAGAGATTCGTCCAGATGGTTTGGTGAATCTGAGCGCGGGTCTCGATCACTACAACGCCTGGGCGCGCGCGGCCGGCGCCGTGGCCGCGAACGCGGAGGACCTCGGCCAGTTCATGGATGCAGTCACGACGGGCCGCTTCTCCGTGATGACGAACCAGCAAGCGCAGTTCGCCGCAGCCACGCTCAGGCCCGGCGCAATGTTCGATTGGAATGGCGGCTCCCGCGGAATCCAGACGACCATTCTATACGAACCACATCGCAACCTGACGGTGGTCGTCCTGACGAACGCTTCCAACGCCGGCCCCAGCAGTCACGACCTCGCGCGACAGCTCCTGACAGTCGCTCGGGGAGACAACGATCTTCGCACCCAGGCTCACGCGGTTCTCCGCCGCATACCCGCATTAATATTATGATCACAGACCTGAAATACGCCCTCCGCATGCTGTTGAAAGCTCCTGCCTTCACCGCGATCGCAGTCATCACGCTCGCCCTCGGGATCGGCGCGAATAGCGCCATCTTCAGCGTGATCGAAACGGTTATGCTCAAGCCGTTGCCGTTCCCGGATCCCGATCGGGTGGTGATGGTTTGGGGGCGCTACTCACCGAAGAGCGGCGGAGGCGATCGCAACGTCCATTCCTTTCCCGATTACGTCGATTTTCGCGATCAGAGCCAGAGCTTCTCCGCGATGGCCAGCTACACGCGGGCGGGCGCGGTGTTGACCCACGGGGACGAATCCCAGGAGCTCGAAGGCGTCGCGATCAATGCCGAAATCTTCGAGACGCTGGGCGTTGCGCCCTTTCTCGGCCGTGGTTTCACACGCGAAGAAGACAAGCCGGGTGCGGCCCCGGTCGTCGTGATCACGCATTCACTCTGGCAACGCGCTTTTGGGGGTGACCCGAGGATTGTCGGTCAACAGGTCACGATGACGGCGCGCAGTTACACCGTTGTCGGAGTGCTCCCGGCGGGATGGAAATTCCCGGTGCAAAGCGAGCGGATCGATTACGTCATGCCATTGCAATTTGTTATCGGCGCCAAGGGATTGGAGAATCGCGGCGCGCACTTTCTTGAAGTCGTGGGCCGCTTGAAACCGGGCGTCCCGCTGAAGCAGGCGGAAGCGGAACTGGATACGATCACCACCCGGCTCGCGCAGCAATATCCCGACACGAACACCAACTTTACCGGGATCACGATTGTTCCGCTGCACGCCAGCATCACCGGCGACGTCCGGCCGGCGTTGCTGATTCTCCTGGGGGCGGTCGCACTTGTGCTGTTGATCGCGTGCGCGAACGTCGCTAATCTCCTGCTTGCCCGCGCGGCGGCACGCGGCCGCGAGATCGCGATTCGAACCGCTTTGGGGGCGAGCCGGACTCGCATCATCCGGCAATTGCTCTGCGAGAGTTTCTTGCTCGCGCTGCTGGGTGGGCTCGGTGGCCTGGTCCTCGCGTGGTGGGGCACGGATATTTTAAGCGCAGTCGGCCCGAAAGGCGTTCCACGCCTAAGCGAAATTTCAGTCAACGCGACGGTCTGCGTGTTTACGTTCATCATCGCGATCGTCAGCACGGTCCTCTTCGGTTTGGTGCCCGCGCTCCAAGTCTCGCGCGGAAGTGTAAATGCTTCCCTCCAGCAAGGCGCGAAGGGTTCCACTGGCGGTTTGCAGACTCATCGCGTCCGCGCCGCCCTCGTCGTCTCGCAAGTGGCGGTCTCGCTCCTCCTCCTGGCGGGGGCCGGACTTTTAATGAAGAGCTTCTTCAATCTCCGCGGCGCGAATCTCGGCTTTAACCCCGAGCGTGTCCTGACTCTCTCCCTCTCGCTTCCGCGGGTAAAATATCCGGAGCCGGATCTGCAAATCCGCGCCTTCGAACGGATACTGGAAAAGCTGTCTGCCTTGCCCGGCGTGGAAGGGATGGGGGCGGTGAACCCGCTGCCGCTGAACCAAAATATTCGCAATTCATCCTTCATGGTCAGCGGCGCCGCGCCTTTGCCGCAGGGTCAACATCCCGGGGCGGGGCATCTGATGGTGGCGAGCGATTATTTTCAAGCGATGCGGATTCCTTTGATTGCCGGCCGCTACATCGATCGCCGCGACACCAAAGACTCGCCTCTCGTCGTCATGATCAATCAGGCTTTTGCCAAGCAACATTTCCCGAATGTGAATCCGATCGGGCAACGGGTCATGATCGATCAGGACG
>JACDBM010000119.1 GCA_013694945.1 Chthoniobacterales bacterium | reverse complement strand
GTAACGTAGCGAGCTTCTCTCCCGTTGGCTCCAGATCGACCCCGAGGCCGGCGAAAGAATAAAGCGGCTTCAGGACATATTGCTCCAGTGATTCTCCGCGCGGGAATTCGTCCGCGAAAAAGGCCCGTGAGGTGTGCGCCGTCTTCAGGAAAGGCAGGGAATGTTTGCTGATGCGAAAATACCAGTTCGGATGGCCAACCCAGATGACGTCGACCTCATCCTGGAAGTTGAAGCCGAAACTGAGCTCCGGCCGGCGCAGGAGTTCATCGAAGATCACGCGATTGTAGATGCGCTCGATGCGCAGTTCGCGCCCATCGCGCTGGTAAAATAACTCCCGCCCGCGGCGCATGACTTCTGTCAGCGAAACCGGCGCGACGCCGAGCAGCGTCTCAGTGCAGGCAAAATCGATTCGCGTATTTTGTTTTGCCGGCTCGATTTCGAGCACCACAACATTTTCGACCTCGGTGTCGCCGACGATCAGCTTCCGCAACAACTCGCGATACGAGGCCTCCTCCAGCCCGCTGAAGAATGGATGCCAATCGGCGGGAATCGCGGGATACGCGTGTCGCATACAACGGAGGAGGAAGACTTGGAAGGCATAAAGGCTGGGGAAACCTTGCAACTCGATCAGCCGCGGAGTTAAGCGCCCGTTCTGCTCGCAAATCGCAAAATCCACTTGCAGGAAAATCGGATGGGGCGTCTCGCCGGGAACTTCGAGCCCGGCCGGAATCGCCGTGGCCGCATGGCGGGCGAACTGCGGCGTGCGGACCTGCGCAACGATCTCCTCCGCCGCGCGCGTCACTTCCTTGGTGAACTCCCGCGTGAGGAAAATCGGAGTTTCGGAAATGCGGAAGTCAACCGGCCAACGCTCCGTTTCGTTCGCCAGGCGGACCAACTCCGCATAACGCTCGTTTGTGAAGTCGGCGTTGAAGCGCGCGCGCATTTCCCCGTGCATAATTGGAAGTATGAAGAATCCGCCGGGCGTTTCCTCCCCTTTTGTTCGCGCCGTGGAGGTCTCGGCTTCATCTTGCACTTCAGTTCTGCCTAAATCGCAATCGCGAAGCGAGGTCTCTCTTGCCTACACCAGAGGCGGAATGACGAGCCGCTAAACGAGAAACTTGCCGGCTTCCATCACCTTTTTGTCGTCAAACCAGATATCGAAGTCCCGACCGACGCAGTCGATGTGCGTTTTCGAGATCCAATTCTGGCCGGTGTGCTCGGCATAAGGATGGCCGAAGGCAATGTGAATACCGGGAATTTTTTCGTCCTGGAGAATGTTCCCAATGACTCGCGTGCAGGCGGTGTTCGTTCCGACCGCAAACTCGCCGACGCGATTGCTGTTTTCGTCCATGCTCGTATAGGCGCGGAACTCTTCGAGCAGCACTTCGTTGTCGCACTGCAATGAGCGGATCCGGTTGTTCTCGATCTCGATCCTGAGCGGCGTTTCCTGGATGTCGCCGTACTTCTGGCAGAGGTAATCGCCGACCACGCCATCGACAACGAACACGCCGTTGCTGTTCAAGGGCGAGGTGAAGATTTCGCCGCCCGGAAGGTTTCCCCACTTTTCTTGCGTGATGATGCCGCTCGTTTTCAGCCACTTCAGCTTGGGCGAAATCTCGGCCACGTAATCCGTCCCCATTGGCGTTTGGCAGGAGACTTTTTGCGTCATTCTCGCGCGCTCTACCAGCCGCTGGCTCAACGCGTCCACCTCCAGGAAATCGGCCCGCATCCCTTCCAACATGATCTGCCGGCTAATGTTGACCATGTGGCCGTGACGAAGACGGTGCTTGTTCACCACCGACGTCATCTGAATGCGCGACCCGAGTTCGCCACGCTGCGTCTGCGCGCAAAAGATGCTGACCTGCGAGGTGGCGAGATCCTCCAGGATGACGCTCGGCATTCCAGTGAGCGGGCGCAACGCGTGGTGCTCGAGGACGAAGACTGCATGCTCCGCGCCGATCTCCTCCACTTCAGACTGCAATGCGGCTGCGATCTCCTGCGTCGCTTCGTCAGTGATAATGGTGATCCGCTCTTCCGGTTTCAGGCGCAGGCAACCGCGGATTGCGTTGCGTGCTCCCGGGATGAGTTCCTGGTCGAGCGTGTCGGTGGAAAGACGGTCCGGCATGGCCAAAGACGGTCAGCATTACGCGGAAACAAGCGGCGGGCAAACCTGCACGCTTTCGCGCCAAGATCGGTCGAAGGCGCCACGTCTAGGGAGGATCACAGTGCTTCGACCAGACAACGCTGCGCGGCCCATTTTTGCGAAGACCGCTTCGTCCAAGCCGACCCGTCGGTTGCTCGATTCGCCCGGCGCGGCGACTCTGGAGCAGCTGAAATGACTTCGCTCCAACGGAATTCCCTCGCGGTGGCAGATTGCGATGTCGCGTTCGATAATCTGACGCGTCAGCTCTACGCGACCGACGCGTCGATCTATCAGGTCGAGCCGATGGCGGTAGCCTTTCCGCGGAGCGCGCAGCAGGCCAGCTCCATTATCCAGGCTGCCGCGGATGCGAACATCCCAATCACGCCGCGCGGCGCGGGGAGCGGACTCGCCGGCGGCGCGCTCGGCGACGGATTGATCGTCGAGTTCTCGCGGCACAACCGCGGCATCTCTGATCTGAATTTGGAGAAGCGAACGGTGCGCGTGGGCGCGGGAGTTGTTCTTGATCAACTGAATGCGTTTCTGAAGCCGCACGGCTTCTGTTTTGGCCCAGACGTCGCGACCAGCTCACGCGCCACGCTGGGCGGAATGATCGCGAACAATTCGTCCGGTGCGCGCGTGCCCGTCTACGGCACAACGGCCGATCACGTCCGCTCGCTCGAAATCGTGCTGGCCGATGGCCGCGTCGAGCACATCGGCCTCAGTCACGATTCGCTAGGGCAGGAGCGCGCACTGATCTCGCAGCTGATCGTGCGACACGCGGCGGAGATCGCCGAATGGATGCCGCCAGGGCTGCAGAAGCGCTGGCCCGGCTATGGCATCGATCGTTTTCTGCGGATTGCACCCGATCTCAGCAATGTGATGGCGGGAAGCAAAGGGACGCTCGCCGCGATCTTCTCCGCCGAGCTGGATATCAAGCCGCTCCCGCATGAAAAAGGTCTGGGTCTCATCTTCTTCGCCTCGGTGGCGGATGCGATGCAGGCGACAGTCGAGTTACTCGATCTCCGACCGGCATCGATCGAGCACATCGACCGGGTCCTCTTCGATCAGACCAAAGGCCAGCTGGAGTTCAAAGCTGCACGTGACTTGCTCGAGCTGGATGCAAAACCCTGCGAGGCGATTCTGCTGGTGGAGTTCTATGAGGACGTCGCCGCGCGTCTCGCCACGCTCGCGGAACGTCGGCTCGGGTTAAGAACGACGATTTGCAAATCGAACGCCGAGAGCAATCTGGTGCTCGGGATGCGCAAAGCCGGGCTCACGTTGCTGACTGGACGAAGGGGAGACGCGAAACCCGTCACCTGCATTGAAGACACGGCCGTGCGGCCGGAGCAATTGCCCGCCTACGTCGCCGCGCTGCAAGCGATCATGCGCCCACTGGGCACGGAGGTTTGTTACTATGGCCACGCGGCGACCGGACTGCTGCACGTCCGGCCGGTGCTCGATCTGCACGGCGGCGCAGAGTTGAAAAAGTTCCGGCAAGTCTCGGACGAAGTCGCGGCGCTCGTGCGTCAATTCAAAGGATCGCTCGCCGCGGAACACGGCGTGGGGATTGCGCGCACGGAATACATGCCGGGCCAGCTGGGTGAGCGATTGCTTGCCGTGATGCGCGAAATCAAACGCGTGTTCGATCCGAAGAACGTCTTTAATCCCGGAAAGATTCTTCCGGATGGCCGCTACAAAATCGACACGCGGCTGCGGACGACCGGCTATCGCGAGAGGCTGCCGTTCGAGCCAGCGCTCGCGTTTGCATTCAAAGACGAGTCGTTCATTGGAAATCTCGAGCAGTGCAACGGCTGCGGTGGCTGCCGCAAGGACGCGCCGACGATGTGTCCGACGTTCCTCGCGACCGGCGACGAGTACATGTCCACGCGAGGTCGCGCGAACGCCATCCGTGCGGCGCTCGAGTTGCGCACGGAGGGCGACGATCCGCTGCGCGCCTACGAGCTGGAAGAGGCGCTCAGCAATTGCCTCTCGTGCAAAGCCTGCACAACCGAGTGCCCTTCGAATGTGAACATGGCGCTGCTGAAAGCCGAGCTGCTTTATGCACGGCATCGGCGTGATGGACTACCGCTGCGCGAACGCATGCTGAGCGCGGTGGACTTGTTAGGCCGGCTCGGTTGTCTCACTCCGCGCCTCGCGAATGCCGCGCTCGATTTTGCTCCGCTCCGCAGGCTGATGTCCAAGACGCTCGGGATTTCTGCGAGACGCCCGCTGCCGCATTATGCGCACGAACGTTTCGACAAGTGGTTTGTGAAGCGTTCGCGCACTGTAGTCGGGGGCGATGACCCCGGCGGGGAAAGACGCTCGCAGCAAGCCGGGGTCACCGCCTCCGGCTACAACTGCCGCGCCTCCGGCGACAACGGAGCCCGTCGCGGCCCGGTCATTCTTTGGGACGATAC
>JACDBM010000107.1 GCA_013694945.1 Chthoniobacterales bacterium | reverse complement strand
GCCGTCTCGACGATGTCCACGGCAGACTGATCGAGCATTCGATGATCGAAGGCTTTCAGTCGAATCCGGATACGTTGCCCGCTGGCCATTACTTGGTCTCCTTTTGGTCGAGCACGGCAGCGACGAGTTGCTGCGGGACTTGTTCAAAATGTGATGGCTCCATCGAGTAACTGGAACGGCCCTTGGAAAGCGAGCGGATCGCAGTCGCGTAACCGAACATTTCCGCCAGAGGCACTTCCGCCTGAACCATGGTGAGGTTGCCTTTTACTTCGATGCTGCCGATTTTGCCGCGGCGACGATTGAGATCGCCCATGATGTCGCCTTGAAACTCTTCCGGTGTCGCATTCTCAACCTTCATGATCGGCTCGAGCAGAATCGGCTTCGCCTTCTTAAAGGCATCCTTAACCGCGAAAATCGCCGCGAGCTTGAAAGCCATTTCGTTCGAGTCGACGTCATGATACGAACCGTCCACAATATCGACGTGCGTGTCGATGACTTCGTAGCCACCCACGACCCCATTCAGCATCGCTTCTTCGATCCCCTTCTTGCAGGCCGGAATGTATTCCTTCGGAATGTTCCCGCCCACGACCTTGTTTTCGACCGTAATGCCTTTGCCGCGCTCGTTCGGATGCGTCTTAATGATGACGTGGCCGTATTGACCACGACCACCTGACTGCTTGATGAGCTTGCCTTCGCCATCGGCGGGCGCCGTGATCGTTTCGCGGTAAGCAATCTGCGGTTTGCCCGAGTTCGCATCGACCTTGAACTCGCGCAGCATGCGGTCGCGAATGATCTCAAGATGCAGCTCGCCCATTCCCGCGATGATGGTCTGGCCGGTGTCTTCATGCGTGAAGACCTTGAACGTCGGATCTTCTTCGGAGAGGCGCTGGAGTGCCGTCGCCATTTTTTCCTGGTCCTGCTTTGTCTTCGGCTCGATCGCCATCGAGATCACCGGATCAGGGAATGAAGGTGGCTCGAGCAGAATTGGATGATCCTCATCGCAAAGCGTATCGCCCGTCGTGATATTCTTGATCCCAACGATCGCCGCGATATCGCCCGAGTAACAGGTCTCGATGTCCTCGCGTTTGTCGGCTTGAATCTGGATCAAACGAGAAATGCGCTCGCGCTTATTCGTGCGTGGATTGTAGACCGTGTCTCCCTTCGTCAGAGAACCAGAGTAAACGCGGAAGAAGACCAGCTTGCCCACAAATGGATCGCTCCAAAGTTTGAACGCTAAGGAGCAGAACCTGCCGTTGTCGTCCGTGGGTGCTTCAATTTTCTCGTGCGAATCGGGCTCCATGCCGACCGCCGGCGGGATGTCGAGCGGTCCCGGGAGATAATCGATCACCGCGTCAACAAGATACTGCACCCCCTTGTTCTTGAACGCCGAACCGCCAACTACGGGGACGAACTTATTCGCGATCGTCTGACGGCGAATGCCGGCCTTCAACATTTGAGGCGTAACCGGTTTCTCTTCCAGCACCGCCTCGGCAATCTCGTCGTCGAGGTTGGAGATTTGCTCCACGAGATCTGCGTATGCTTTCTCGACCACATCCTTATTCTCCTCGGGAATGTCACGGACTTCATAGGTCGAACCCATGACGTCATTGTCGAGATAGAAAACCGCCTTGCGGTTTAGGACATCGAGCTGGCCTTTGAGGTAATCCTCTTTTCCGAGGGGAATCAGAATCGGCCAGGCATTAGCGCCCAGCTTCTTCCGCATCGAGTCGATCGACATCTCGAAATCGGCTCCGACTCGATCCATTTTATTGATAAAGGCGATGCGCGGAACGAGATACTTGTTCGCCTGGCGCCAGACCGTTTCTGACTGAGGCTGCACACCCGCAACCGCATCGAAAACTGCGATCGCGCCATCAAGCACGCGCAGTGAACGCTCGACCTCGGCAGTGAAGTCCACGTGACCGGGCGTGTCGATGATGTTCACGCGCATTTTCACGCCTTCGAACATTTTATAGACGCCGGGCTCCGGCTTTTGCATCCACGCGCAGGTCGTCGCCGCCGACGTGATCGTAATGCCGCGCTCGCGCTCCTGCTCCATCCAGTCGGTGACGGTAGTGCCTTCGTGCACCTCACCGATCTTATGGATCATGCCGGTGTAAAAGAGAATGCGCTCGGTCAGCGTCGTCTTGCCGGCATCGATATGCGCAGCGATTCCGATGTTCCGCGTTTTCTCGAGCGGGAACTTGCGATTCGGCGAATTGGGATTCGTCGTCGCAGGTCTATCTAAAGTCGCCGTAGCCATGATCAGATTGCTGAATGCGGAATGCGGAATGCGGAATGCTGGCGGTCGCCCGCTTCCATGCTTGTCATCCCGAGGCTGGCGAAGCGCGCCGAGGGACCCCCCAACGGCTGATGGATCACACCAACTGAAGACGTGACCAAGCACCCTATGCGAGGTCCTTCACCGTCTGCGCGGTTCAGGATGACGCCCTTGGGCGCGCAGTACCTACATAGAGCGTTTCTCGTCATCGCGGCATTACCACCTGAAATGTGCAAAGGCGCGATTTGCTTGCGCCATCTTGTGGGTGTCGTCGCGCTTCTTGATTGCGTTGCCTTGGCCCGCTGCGGCGTCTTTCAGCTCAGCGGCCAGCGCATCCGCCATCGGCATGCCGCGGCGATTATCCGCGTAGGTCACGATCCAGCGCATCGCGAGCGAGACCTGCCGCGCCGGCGTCACTTCCATCGGCACCTGATATGTCGCACCGCCCACACGGCGTGATTTTACTTCCAGGCGGGGGCGCACGTTCTCGAGCGCCTTGTTCACAACTTCGAGCGGATCAACCGCGTCCGAACCTTCCCGCGACTTATCGATCGCGGTGTAAACGATCCGCTCCGCGAGAGACTTCTTTCCGCGCTTCATCACGGTCGAAATCAACCGCGCCACTGCGACGCTGCCGTAGCGCGAGTCGAGCTTGTCCTCTTTTTTGTAAACTTTCCGCCGGCGAGACATGAATCAGGTGAGAGTTCGTAGTTGAAAATCGAGAGATTATTTCTTTTTCTTCGCGCCGGCCGCTGCCGCATCGCCGCCCGCTTTCGGACGCTTCGCTCCGTATTTAGAGCGACTCCGGCGGCGTCCATCAACCCCGAGGCTGTCGAGCGTCCCGCGCACGATGTGGTAACGCACACCGGGCAAATCCTTCACGCGACCCCCGCGCA
>JACDBM010000098.1 GCA_013694945.1 Chthoniobacterales bacterium | reverse complement strand
AGAATATCGTCGAGATCAAGCGTCTCCAAGCGATAGCGCGTCGAATCGAGCACCGGATATCGCGCATGAAACTCCGCGACAGCCGTCTCGCCGTACTCCTGCACGAGTTTTTGACGGCTCCACGAGTCCTCCGGTTCGTAAATGCTGACCTGGTGTCCGCGCGCGATCAGCTCGGTCACGATCCCGCGGAGGAAATGCGCATTCCCGTGGTTCCAATCGGAGACGAGCGAGTGATAGAAAAGGACGACCCTCATGCTGCGATCTCACTCGCATGACGTGCGGCACAGTCGTGATACGCCGTGCGGTAACCGTCCGCCATGCGCCCGGCCGAGAACTCTTCCGCACGGGCACGGCCGCTCCGCGCGTAATCCGCTCGCGCTCGTTCATCGCCGATCAGGTGGTTGAGCGCGCTGGCGAGCGCATCGTGATCATCTGGATCCACGAAAATCGCCGCGTCGCTCCAGATTTCGCGGAGACTCGCGATGTCGCCCAGGACGAGCGCGCAGCCGCAAAGGCCGGCCTCCAGCACGGAGAGTCCGAACGGCTCATAATGCGCCGGCAACGCGTAGATCGCGCTCCTCTCGAGGCGGTGCGTCAGTTCGGCTGCCGGTAATTTGCCTAACGAGAGGATGTTTGGCAGGCCAATGGAGCGGCCGTTCGGATTCACACAGTCGCCGGCAATTTCGATCGGCCACGGCACACGCTGAGCGACGGCGGAGAGCGCGGCGAAATTCTTCGCTTCGTCCCACGCCCGGCCGGCAGCAAGGATGTTTGCGCGCTTGGCCGCAGGACGGAAGTGGTCAGCATCCCGCGCATTCGAGACTATCAGAGAAGGACCCAAGAAATTATAGTTCACGGCCAGCGTATTCAGCATCGCCTGAGTGGGCGCAATGACGAGATCGGCCGCCTCAAGACCTGCGTGCACGCGGCGGCGGTACTCATCGAAAGGCGGTGGGGCATCGCACTTTTTGATCGCGGACCACCACGACAGGACGCAGGAGTGTGCCACAACGATCATCGGCCGCTTCCAGGGCAGCGCCGCGTGAGCGTAACCGTTCAGATGCACGAGATCTGGCTGAAACTCGCGCGCGATCTGCAGCAGCCAATCGCCCGCGCGATCAATCTCTTCCCAAGGATCGTCCATCCATTCGAGTGCGTAGCTGCTCGGAAATATTAAAACGTTTTGCAGATCCGCGATCTGCTCGCGTTGGGCCGTTGTGATTGGTGCGCCCATCGTGGCGAGTGCGAACTCCACCTCCGGCAACGCACGAATCAGCTCGGTCGCATACGTCCAAACGCCGCCCACAGTATCGGCGGTCATCAGAATGCGTGACGCGGTTTTCTTCACGACATCATCACCAGCGCTTTCATGAAGCCGTCGGGACGTTGCGCGCTCATGCGCAAGGCCTCTCCGAGCCGTTTGAGGGAGAATTTGTGCGTGTAAAGCGGCAGCGGATTTAGCAAGCCGCTCTCGACCGCGCGCACCGCCGCTTGCATTCCCTTCAGGTAGATTTTCGGATCACGCTCATGCGCGTTAATAACATCCAAGCCCCGCCAATTCCATAGCTGCATGTTGATCTTCCGCGGACCGTCTTGATGGTATCCAGCGACGACAAGCCGGCCGCGTTCACGGGTGAGTTCCGCGGAAAGATCGAGCGGCCATTGTTTGCCGACAGCTTCAATCACAACATCGCAGAATCTGCCGCCAGTCAGCTCCTTCACTTCCTCGAGGATGCGCGTGTGATCGTCCATCTCGATGGCATGCGCGGCGCCCATCGCGGTCGCGAATTTGAGCGCAAAAGGCCGACGCGAGATGGCGATAACGCGGGCTCCCGCGGCCGCAGCCAACTGGGTGAGGAGCGCACCGAGAAAACCGACGCCGACAATCGAAACGGTGTCCTCTTTTTGAATCCCGGCGCGCGCAAAGATGTTCATTGCGCAGCCCAGAGGCTCGGCTGGAAACGGCTGATCGCCGAGCGCATTCGACAGCTTTACGACGGATCCGGCCTCCGCGACGTCGAACTCCGCATAGGCGTTGTTCGAGATCATCGCAACGGGGTCCCCCGGTGCGAGCCCGGTCACATCTTTGCCGCATGCTTCCACACGTCCCCAGCTTTCATGACCGAGCGCGCCGGGAGACATCGGGTAGGTAAACCACGGTTTGCCCTCCCACGGAGGAATGTTCGAGGCACAGACGCCGCAGCCTTCCAGACGCACAAGCACCTGTCCCGGCCCGGGATTAGGTTTTGGCACGTTCGCCATCTCCACGGATTGCGGTCGAGCGATGACGGCTGCCAGCATTGTGGCGGAAGGATGGGCGCTCCGGTGCGCGGCCGATGCTTCCGCTTCGAAAACCATCAGGCTGTCGCGAGGGACGCTTGCTCAGCCGGCGCTATGCGCGACTCGCGCAACCAGGCATGCAACAGCTCCACTCCTTCACGCATGCCGACCTTCGGTTGCCAGCCCGTGGCGGTTTCAAATTTGGAGAAATTGCTGACGTAGTAACGCTGATCCCCCGGGCGCCAGTTGCCCCACGAGACGCTGGGCCGCACCGCGTTCAGTTTGGCAATCCAATCGAGCAGCTCGAGCAGGCTGGTTGTGTTCTGCGGGCCACCGCCCAAGTTGAACACCTGCCCGGAGAGCTTCCGGATATTTTTGGGCGCGAGCAGCAGCGCGTCGATCAGATCTTCGACGAAGAGAATGTCGCGGACTTGTTTTCCGTCTCCGTATAGGGTGATTGGCCGTCCTTCCATCGACTGGATCAAAAAATGCGCGACCCAGCCCTGATCCTCGGTCCCGAACTGATGCGGACCGTAAATGCAGCTCATGCGGAACACCACGGCCGGCAAGCCGAAGGTGCGCGCGTAATCCAGGA
>JACDBM010000069.1 GCA_013694945.1 Chthoniobacterales bacterium | reverse complement strand
GACGCGCTGCGCACACGCGCGAGCAATTTGCCGTCGATGGGCGAGAACTTCTCGATCACGGCGCCGCTGCCGCGCCATTCCCCATCAAAGGCGCCCGCCGCTTCCTCGCCGATGCCGAGCTTCTCGAGGACCGATCGCATCAGCTTCCGGGGAGCGCACGCGCCCCCACGTGCTGGCGAAGGCGCCTCGCCTTCGCGAACTTTGGCGCGCAAGAGATTGTTTCGGCGAGGGCGCCGAAAGCAGCACACGAGGCGCGTGCGCTCCCCGGAAAAGCTGACGCAGTCCTGGTAATCATCGACATAGCCGCTGGCATTCGCCGCGCACGATCTCCATCGCTTCGTCGGCGACTTCCGCGGTGAGATCAAGCGCAGGTCGGAAACGAATCGCGCGTTCGCCCGATTTCAGTACGAGCAGACCGGCATCATACAAATTCTTCCAGACTGCGTCGCGTGTCTCTGGATCAGGAAGATCGAACGCAATAAACAAGCCGCGTCCGCGGACCGCCGTCATCATCGGGCATTTCGCAGCGATCTCCTTCAGCGAGGCGACGATCCGATCCCCCATCAGCCTCGCGTTCTCGACCAAATTCTCCTCCTGAATAATCTGAAGGAAGTGCTTCGAACGAACCATGTCGGTGAAGTTCCCACCCCAGGTTGAATTTAGTCGGCTCGGCAGGCGGAACGCGTTCTCTTTTACTTCATCCAGCCGTGGGCCAGCCATGACCCCGCAGACCTGCACTTTTTTGCCGAAGGCGAGCAGGTCCGGCTTCACGTCGAAGTACTCGCAGCACCAGTTGCGTCCGGTGGTGCCGAGCCCGCATTGCACTTCATCGAAGATCAGCAGCATCTCGCTTTCGTCGCAAATCCGGCGGAGCGTCTGGAGCCATTCGCCGCGGAAATGATTGTCGCCCCCCTCGCCCTGAATCGGCTCTATGATGATTGCCGCGATATCGACGCCGCGCTCCGCGAGGAAACGGCGGATCTCGCCCTCTGATTGCTTTTCCCGTTCAATGACGTCGCGCTCGCGTTCAAGTTCGCCTAACGAGAAGTCCAGCGCCGGGCAGGAGACGCGGGGCCAGTCGAATTTCGCGAAGAGGTCCGTTTTCCTCGGATCAGTATTCGTCAGGCTCATCGTGTAGCCGCTGCGGCCGTGGAAAGCGTGGCGGAAGTGCATGATCTCCGTTCCGCGTTCGCCGCGGCCCGCCGCCATGTTCTTGCGCACCTTCCAATCCATGGCCGCCTTGAGGCAGTTCTCAATCGCAAGCGCGCCGCCTTCGATGAACAAGTAGCGGTTCAGAGGCGGCAGCGGAGCGACCCGCGTAAACGTCTCCACAAAGTCTGCATACGCTTCGGAATAGACATCCGAGTTCGCCACTTTCGTCTTGGCAGCACGGAGCAGTTCTTCCTGAACTTCGGGCTCGTTGAAGTGTGGATGATTGAATCCAACGGGCACTGAGCCGAAGAAACCATAGAAGTCGATCAGGCGATGACCGGTAGCCGCGTCATACATGTAGGACCCGCGGCTGCGTTCGACATCGAAGACGATCCGAAACCCATCCATCAGGATGTGCGGTTCGAGCTTCTCTAGCGCATCAGCAGCGACGCGGTTGGGGATGGCTTGGTGTGGTTTACTCTCGATGGTGCGGCTCCGCGTGGAAGTGCGGGCCGACTCCGTGAGCACAGGCGGCATACTCATCCGCTGATCGTAGCTTTCGCCTCCCGGTTGGTCAACCGGTGTGGGTCGCGCACTGCTTCACACAAACCACCGATGCCGCCGGTCCAGGCGATCCAGCGCAATCAAAACGCGGTCAGACAATCCCGGTGCGCAGCAGTTCGTGCTTTCCGCCCAGCAATTCCTGCGTCAAGGAATAGCCGCGTTGGTCGGCATTCTTCGCTGTGCCGGCGAAATGATGAGAGATGCGCGACCGTGCGGAGCGGCAGAAGTAGTCCGCGAGCGACAGGACTTCAGCGGCAGGTTTGCCGAGATTGATCAAGTGCTGTGCATAAGAGCAGGCTGCGCAAATTGCAAAGATTTCGGTCGCGATGTCGACGAAGCGTGAGAGCAAGAGCTGCTCGCGGTCGAGCTTCGGACCGAAGCGCATCATGGCGTGGAATAAGCCGCGCGCGAGTCGCTTGCTCGCAGCCGCGCCGTATTGCACATGCGGTCGTAGATCCTCGTGCAATTCGCTGAGATCACCGGCATGGGACCTTGTATACTGCCGCGGATACCATCGCGAATAGAACGAGCCGGAGCCGAACATCGACTTCATGCGGGTGGACATTGGCAGGGTCGTGTTGAAGATCGCACCCCCGACCTTCAGATGCGGATCGAGCGCTTCGCGCGCGATAAAGAGCCGCATGATTTCACTGGAGCCTTCGAAGATGGTGTTGATGCGGCAGTCGCGCAGAAACCGCTCCACGGCGATCGGCTCTTCGCCCCGACCTGCAAGCGACTGCGCGGTCTCGTAACCACGCCCACCGCGCACCTGCATTGCGTCATCAGCGATCTTCCAGGTCATTTCCGTGCACCACATTTTGCACATCGCGGTCTCGATGCGGAGATCACCGGCTTTGCGATCCACCAGGGCCGAGGTCAGAAACGTAATCGCTTCCATGGCAAAGGTGTTCGCCGCCATCTCCGCGATTTTGCCTGCAATCGCCGAATGCTGGCCAATAGGCGCGCCCCATTGAATGCGTTCGCCGGCCCACTTCCGGCAGATTTCCACGAGCCGTTTCGAGAGACCGACGCAGGCAGCTGGAATCGTCAGGCGGCCGGTGTTCAAGGTGGTGAGCGCGACCTTCAAGCCTTGCCCTTCCTTCGCGATCATGTTTTCGCGCGGCACGCGCACATCCGTGAACTTCACGATTCCGTTATAAAGAGCGCGCAGCCCCATGAAGTGGCAGCGATAAGTGATCTCCACGCCGGGAGAATCCACATCGACAATGAACGCGCTGATTTGTTTACGCTCCTTGCCGTTCACCAGCTTGGGCGGCGTCTTCGCCATCACAACCAGGACGCCGGCCTTGATCAGATTCGTGCACCAGAGCTTTTCGCCATTCAATATCCAGGCGGAGCCATCTTCGGAAAGATCTGCGCGCAAGCTCATGTTCGCGGGATCAGA
>JACDBM010000057.1 GCA_013694945.1 Chthoniobacterales bacterium | reverse complement strand
GCAGCAGGCGAGGGACGCGAAACGAGACAAAGGTCGCTGCGCGCCTGACGTAAAGGCAAGCGCGCCGGGCGGAGACGACGCCGAAGCTCCAAGCTGCAGCTGCCCGCACCATCGGGCAGTATCCTAGAAAAGTCTGCGTGCCACTCCTCGTTGTGCGCATGTGTGTGTCTCGTTCGTTGCGTTGGAAGCCGCTTTGGCCAATGCTGCGGCCATGTCGTCTCCGCAACTTGTCGCAAGCGATCTGCGGCGGTCATTTCGAATTGGAGCGCGGAGGATCGATGTGCTACGCGGCATTTCTCTCGAGGTGATTGAAGGTGAAGCGGTTTTTCTTTGCGGCGCTTCCGGCGCGGGAAAGACGACACTGCTTTACACCTTGGCAGGATTGGAACGGCCGGAGGCGGGAACGGTCGAGTTCGAAGGGCGTCGGCTCTACGAGGGCAGCGTTGCGTCACAAGCGAAGCTGCGGAATGAGAAGATGGGTTTTGTCTTTCAAGGCTATTTCCTGCTTCCGGAGCTGACGGCGATTGAGAACGTTACCTTGCCGGGAATGATCGGCGGACGAATGGATAAGACAGTGGCGGAAGCGAGCTTGCGGGACGTCGGGCTCGGGGAACGGATGCACCACCTCCCGGCGGAGCTTTCCGGGGGAGAGCAGCAGCGGGTGGCGATTGCTCGAGCGTTAACGAATGACCCCGACATCATTTTCGCTGATGAACCGACAGGAAATCTCGACTCGAAAACCGGCGACACCATCATCGACCTGCTGCTGAAGTTAGCGCGAGACCGGCAGAAAACGCTCCTGGTTGTGACGCACGACCAGCGGCTCGCCGCACGTGGTGATCGCGAGTTGCGGATCGTGGATGGCCTGTTGGCCTGAGGGGAGATATCGAACGTTTCGAAATTCCAATGGCTAAATCCGGCGCCCTGGTGCGACGATGTAACTCTTTCGAGCATGGAGCGTCCAGTGATTTGCTCTTGAATTGCCTGTTGAACGGTCGAACCTTTTGCGTGCCTACAAAGAACACAGATTCGATGGTGCTGGAGGAGCCCGAAGCGGGCGCTCCGTCACCGAACGCGGCAGTTAAGCCGGCAAACGAGACACGAAAGAGCTCGGCAAACACGGTGCCCACGCAGTCGATGATTTACATCGACGGGCAGTTCTTTCCAGAGTCGGAAGCGAAGATCTCGGTCTTCGACCACGGGTTGCTCTACGGCGACGGCATCTTCGAAGGCATCCGTTTCTACAATGGCCGCGTCTTCCGGTTGGATGAACACCTCGACCGACTGTGGGATTCCGCCCGGTCCATCTGCCTCGAAATTCCAATGAGCAAGGAAGAGATGACGGAAGCGCTTTTCGAAACAATCCGGAAGAACGGACTTCGCGACGGCTATATCCGGCAGGTCGTGACCAGAGGTGTGGGCAATCTGGGTTTAAACCCTGCGCAATGTAAGCGGCCGAGCATCATCATCATCGCCGCCGTGATCGCTCTTTATCCGGAGGAAGCTTATCGTAATGGACTCACGATCGTGACTTGTGCCACGCGTCGCATGAGCGCTGCCGCCCTGAATCCGGCGGTGAAATCGTTGAACTATCTCAACAACGTGATGGCACGGATCGAGGCGAATCTGGCTGGCGCGGACGAAGCCTTGATGCTGAACGACCACGGGAATGTGGCGGAGTGCACAGCCGACAACGTGTTCATCATCAAGAAAGGGCATATCTTCACGCCGCCCATCACCGCAGGTGCGCTGCGCGGCATCACACGCGCGGTCGCATTCGATGTCGCGCTTGAACTCGGCTTCACCATCCGGGAGGTGGACATCACGCGGCACGATGTTTTCACCGCGGATGAATGTTTCCTCACGGGGACAGCGGCGGAAGTGATCCCGGTGATCAAAGCCGATGGTCGTTTGATTGGAACCGGCAAACCTGGTCCCATCACCGGTCGCATCATCGCGCGCTTCCGTGAATTGACGCGCGGAACCGGTACACCGATTTACTCATAAAATCTGGTGAGGCGCTGTTTCGCGCACGACCTTCTGCAAGCCGGGGGTTGAATGTTTACCGTGT
>JACDBM010000042.1 GCA_013694945.1 Chthoniobacterales bacterium | reverse complement strand
CCGGTCGTAAACAGCTTTGCCGTTTCCATGTAGATACAGTATCTACACCTGACTCACCCGCGTCAATTACCATGCTGCAAGCGCACTGACGGCAAATGCCAACAAAATTCACCCTCATCGGCAGCGGTCTCGCTGGCGGCGTCATGGCCGCCTTCCTCGGGCGCCGCGGCTACGAGGTCGATCTTTACGAGCGCCGGCCCGATCCGACCGCGGGCAATCTCGTCGGCGGACGCTCGATCAATCTCGCGCTCTCCACGCGCGGAATCCATGCGCTCCAACAGCTCGGAATCGCCGACGAAGTCCTGCGGCACGCGATTCCGATGCGCGGCCGCATGATACACGACAAATCCGGCGCGCTGCATTTCGCTCCCTATGACCGCGACCCTGAAAAGTGCATTAACTCCGTCGGACGCGGCGCGCTCAACACGGCGACGATCGAAGCCGCCCAGCGTTATCCGAACGTGCGCGTGCACTTCAATCATCGTTGCACCGGCGTTGATCCGGGCTCTGCCACCGCTCAACTTCTCAATCTCTCAACCGCTCAACGTCTGGAAGCTTCGGGCGATGCCATCATCGGCGTGGATGGCGCCTTCTCCGCCGTGCGTCGCTCGATGCAACGACTTGACCCCTTCGAATACAGCCAGAGTTATCTCGCCCACGGATACAAGGAGCTCACCGTCCCACCTGCGGCTGACGGCCGCTGGCAGATGGACAAGCACGCGCTCCACATCTGGCCGCGCCGCAGCTTTATGATGATCGCACTGCCGAATCCCGACGGTTCCTTTACCTGCACTCTCTTTTGGGAATGGGAAGGGCCGCGCAGCTTCGCGACCACGAACACGAGCGACGATATCCGTCGCTTCTTCGATGAAGAGTTCCCCGACGCCGTTCCGCTCATGCCAGCGTTGCTGGAGGACTTTCGTGAAAATCCCACCGGTTCGCTCGTGACGATCCGCTGCGCCCCATGGCATTATCGCGACAAGGTCGCGCTTGTGGGCGACGCCGCGCACGCCGTGGTCCCGTTTTATGGTCAGGGCATGAACGCCGCCCTCGAGGATTGCGTCGTCCTCGACAATTGCGTTCAGGAATTCGCAGGGGACCGCGAGCGCGCTTTCGCCGAATATTACAGGCGGCGAAAAGAAAACGCCGACGCGCTCGCCGATCTTGCCGTCGAGAACTTCATCGAGATGCGCGACAAAACCGCCTCGCGGCTTTTTCGGGCAAAGAAGAAACTCGATCATTTCCTCGAAGGCGTGCTGCCGGGAATTTACCTTCCGCTCTACACGATGGTGTCATTCACGCGCATTCCCTACGCGGAAGCCGCCCGCCGTGCCCGCTGGCAGGACCGAATTGTTTACACTACCGGCTCCGCTCTCCTGCTCGGGATCGTGGTCATGATCCTCGCCAGTTACCTGTGATCGGCTTCCGCGATCGACTTCTTGGAACAGCCAGACCGGATCAATCTCGTGGCATCGAATCGCCACAGCGGAGATCTACGGATACGTGCGACTCGGATGCAGCTGAAGAGCTGGATTGACCCGTCGGAATCGGCCCCGTCGCGTAATCAGCTCATCCCCTTTTTCCGGAATTCTGCACAGGAACACGTGTCGCGCATGAGTTTCTGCATGGCAGCGTAAGCCGAGTGGAGTTAGAGAACCTCCACAAACAGCTCCATCAGATTCGCCGACCAGCTTCAGATTCCGAGATCAACCTGGCGAGGCGTTTTTGCCGCGTTTCTTCGCGTTTTGCACTAATGATCCACCAGCTCGCCCTCCTCCGATACCACGGCGCCTGGTTCTCCCAGAACTCCCACGCCTTCTGGTGCTGGCGAAATGCCTTTTCTGACGCGGGGTCGAGCGACGCGTTCTTGCGCTGCTCGTAGGCGTAAATCCCGGACCTGGCTTCCAAGCGCCTTTCAAACGCCTTCAAACCCGCCGGCTGCATGCGACGCCGCCGAGTCAGCTCCGCGACGCGCCCGATATTCACCTCGCTCCAGGTGCTCGTGCGTTTCCGCGGCGTGAAGCGAATCATGTAGCTCGTCTCATCAATGCCTTTCCGGATGCCGTCGATCCAGCCGACGCAGAGTGCTTCATCCACAGATTCCGGCCAGGTGATGCTAGGCCGGCCGGAGGCTTTCCGATAAAATCCAACCCAGAGTTCTGCGTTCGTTTGGTGATGTTTCTCGAGCCAATCGCGAAACTCCGCGGGCGTGGCGAAGAAGATCGGCTTCATGAGTTTGTACCGTCATGCTGCCGCGAAGCACGAGCGCGCAATCGCCACGCGTGCGCTCGACGCCAGTGCTGTGGAATCAGAGACGGAATCGCCTTCTATTCCTCGCCATCATAATAGTCGAAGTTGTCCGATCGAATGAGCCTGCGCTCGGGGGAACGCACGAGCCACTTCTCGCTATCGGGATAGTAGCAGGATTCACCGATCGGATTATCGGCTACCACGAAGAGCAGGAGATCTTCGGAGCCATTGTTCGTGAGCTGATGTGGCTCGTCCGGCCCAAAGAGAAACGCGTCGCCCGTTTCGATCGGCGTTGTCCCTTCCTGATGACGTGCGAGACCGCTGCCGGAGAGGACGTAGTAGAATTCCCACTGCGCGCTGTGCAAGTGATAGGGATAGGGCGTTTGCCCCGGGGCGACCCGGGTGATTTCGACATCGAACGGATGTCTCGTTTTCAAGTCGGTCGAGAATGGATCTCGTCCCAGCGCCTCCGAAATCCCTTTCCCGCTGCCGCGAAACTTACCCTTCGGTGAGGACCAGGAATCTTCCGCAATGTCGCTCTTGTTGATCTTGCGCATGACTGTTCTTTACCGGAAATACGGCCGGGTCGGCAATAGGAAGGCCCAGAAAGAACGCCAGCAAACGTGTTCACACGTTCGCTCACGCGCTCGATTTTGTGCAGACGACGGCGCGCGCGCGTCCGCAGATTTCATCTGGGGAAAAGGGCTACCGCCTGTTTAGGCGCGTCGCTACTCCAGCTTTCTGTGTCTCCGGGTAACTTGCGGTGATTACGACCGTGCGAGAAGCGTCTCACCCATCAATTTCTTCGAAGGCACTCCTGCACTGAGCTGAAACGGGCAATGCGCGGTTTGGCCTTTACCACAAGACTGCCGACGCTGCGCAAAACGCGGCTGGTGATCGCTTCACTCAGGAGGCCGATGGCGCCTCCGCCGACCACATCAAGCGGCCAGTGTGCGCCCTTGGCGATGCGGCTCCACCCGAGGATGAGCGATGCAAGACCGCAAAGCGCACCAGCCTTCGGATAGGTGCGGGAAAGTGCCCGCGCAAATGCGACGCTGCCAGCCATGTGACCTGACGGAAAGGACTGGTCCGGTTTCTGTTCGGAGCCACCCGCACCTGTTTCATAGCGGTTCTCATCGAGGAAAACGTGAGGGGGAGTTCGCTTCACAAGACTCTTCGTTAGGCTTTTGGTGGCATCAGCTGCGCCTAGCGCCGCCAGCAGCGCCGCGCCCGTGCCGGCGAGCCGTCGGTCGCGGGCGAAGAGACCACCAAGAACCACGGCGGCGGCGATGACGTATAGTGGTTCTTGATCCCCAATCTTGCTCGCCTGACCTGCCATCTTGACCGCAGGATTGTCGCGATGACGGGCGAGTTCCTTGCCGAGTTCCACGTCCGCCTGCTCAAGCCCCCCGGGATTCGCCTGTGCCGGTGCGTCTCCAGGTTGAGAGTTTTCCTCTGCTTTGTCGGAAGGGTCGCGCATCAGAAGCAAACTTGCGTCGCGGTCATGCTTTTCGACCGAGCAGCTTGAAGCCTTCTGACCGCGCGACATACGTCGCGGCGGTCAGATCGCCGCTTACGTTCAGGACGGTGCGGCACATGTCGAGGATTCGATCGACCCCAAGAATGATGGCGATCAAGGCGGGATTGATGCCATAGGTGGCGAGCATGACGATGATGAACGGAATGGAACCGCTCGGAACGCCGGCGGTTCCGATGCCGCCGAGGATGGCGAAGTAGGCAATGCCGAGCTGCTGCCAAATCGTGAGATCAATCCCGGCAAGCTGAGCAAGGAAAAGGACGGTCACACCTTCATAGAGGGCGGTGCCGTTTTGATTCGCGGTCGCCCCGACAGTGAGGACGAACGCGTTAATCTCGCGCGGGACACCGAGGTTCTCCTCGGAGACGCGCAGGGCAGTCGGAAGGGTGGCGTTCGACGAGGAGGTGGAGAACGCGGTAAGCATGACTGTTTTGATGCGGCGAAAGAACTCGAGCGGGTTGATGCGCGAGAGGAAGTAAACCGAAAGCGAGTAGATACCAAAGAGGTGGAGGGCGAAACCCAGGAGAGCGGTGACGACGAACCAGGCGAGCGCGCTGAGAAGATCCAGCCCGAAGCGGGCGGTGTTATTGAAAAGCAGGCACGCGACCGCGAACGGCGCGATTTTCATGATGAGGTCAATGATCTTGCAGGAGATCTCGAAGAGCGCCTGCAGTGCGGCGATCAGCGGCGCGGCGACCTCCGGCCTAACGAGTGTAGCGGCGACGCCCAGCAGAACGGCGAAGAGCATCAGGTGGAGCATGTCCGGTGTATCGGTCTGCCTTTCTTCGCCGGCGCGAATCCCGGCGATGGACGCGACTGGGTTCGACGGGACGAGAGTTTTGACGACCTGCATCAGCGCGGAATCGGGCGCGGCGGGTTTCTTCGTGGCGTCGGCCACGCGTTTGGCGGCATCGCTGCCGTAGCGTGCTTCCAGGCCATCGCGGGTGGCGGCGTCAACGCGCTCGCCGGGCCGGATGGTGTTCGCCAGAGTGAGGCCAATGACAACGGAACACGCGGAAATGACGAGGCAGTAGCCGAAAGATTTCAGCCCGACGCGGCCGAGCTTACGAATGTCGCCAATGCCGGCGACGCCCACGACCAGTGAGGAGAAGACGAGGGGGACGACAATCATCAAGAGGAGCCGGAGGAAAAGCGTGCCGATAGGCTCGGTGATGTTCGCGACGACCCAGATGACGCGCGGATCCTCGCCGCCGAGAGTGGTGTTCGCGAGAACGCCGGCAGTCACCCCGACACCAAGCCCGATCAGGATACGGGTATGGAGAGCGAGGCCTTTTGGCGCATCGGACGTTTCGTCATCGAGGTCCGTCGTGGCTTCACGTTCGAAGTCGTCGTCGACCGGGGGCCGGGGTCTATCAGGATCGTCCATGGGAGGGGCGGCCGCTATTGATACGTGTTCGGAGCGCACGCTGCCAGCCTGCAGTTTCCGGCAGCTTGCCGGAAACGTTTGCGTACGTGCGAAGCATCAAGCCAAGCACGCGGCCGCGCGTCCGGAGAGAACGGTCGCGGCAGGCTGCGGCGACCAGCAGGC
>JACDBM010000035.1 GCA_013694945.1 Chthoniobacterales bacterium | reverse complement strand
CTCGTCCAGGTGTGGGCGCGGCTGACCGGCGTCAAAAATCCTTACGCCTTCTACGCCGTCTCGAATGTGGGCTCGCTCGGCGCGCTGCTCGCGTATCCAATCCTGCTCGAGCCGAATCTTTCCGTGCGCGCGTCCGCGGCCACCTGGACGTGGGGATTTCGCACCGTCGCTCTGCTCGTTGCCAGTCTGAGCATCAGCGTTTGGATGGCGCGTCCTCAAGACGCGACGAAAACCGAGGCGCCCGATTCCGATTCTCCGGCTCCGGGTTGGCGGATGACACTCGCCTGGATGTTCTTGTCGGCGATTGGCTCGGGGTTGCTCGTAAGTTTTACCTCGCGCATCACGCAGGACATCGCGCCGATCCCGATGTTGTGGATCATACCCCTGTCGCTCTATCTGCTCACGTTTATCGTCTGTTTCGGTGGCTTCTATCGGCGCGACTGGATCTTGCCGCTCGCGCTGATCGCCTTTGCGCTGCACACCTTTATCACGCTGCGCTACGGCTGGCCCGACCTGGGTTTCCAGAAGAAACTTTTCGGACAAACGATCGCAGTCAGCGGCATCACGGTTGGTCTGGTGCTCGCCTCAAGCGCCTTCTTCCTCCTTGTCATGCTTCTGCACGGCGAGCTCTACGCGCTGCGGCCAGCGGCGCGCTTTTTGAGTCGTTATTATCTCGTCATCTCTGCCGGCGGCGCGCTGGGCGGCGCCTTCGTCAGTCTGGCCGCGCCGTTCCTGTTCAAGGTCCAGTTCGAATATCCGCTTCTACTCGGCCTCGCCCTCGCGGTCCTGTTGACGGTCACTCTCGTGCACGGCGTGCGCTTGTTGCAGAATTATTGGCTGAACCTCGCCGCGACCATCGGCGTAGCTGTCAGCGGGCTTTGGCTAACGAGTGCGAAAATGGTGGCGCCGCAGGCGTCGGACAGCGCAGACACGAAGATCTCCTATTACCGAAACATCTACGGCCCGATGCGGGTCGAGGCCGGGTCGGATCGGAAGTCATTCCTGCACGGAACAACCACCCACGGCACGCAGTTGATCGATCCCAACGCGGCGCTCAGACCGATCAGCTACTACAGCGATCAATCGGCTGTTGGCATCGTCTACCGCCTCTTCACTGAAGACGAAAAGCGCAATCCGCTGAAGATTGGCGCGATCGGGCTGGGCGTCGGCACGCTCGCAGCCTATGCGCGCAGTGCTCCCTACACTGAGGCAGCGCCCGGGGATCGCGCGGTCATCTTCTACGAGCTTGATCCCGAGGTGGAGGAGATCGCGCGGACCCAATTTACCTACCTGACCCAAGGCGACCCCAACGTCACGATTCATTTCGGCGACGGCCGCACCACGCTCGAACAGCAGCCGCCGCAGGGCTTCGATATCCTGGTGGTCGACGCGTTTACCGGCGACGGCATTCCCATTCATCTGCTCACGCGCGAGGCGCTGGAACTTTACCGGCGACATATGCAACCGGACGGAGCCATCCTGTTTCACATTAGCAATCGGTATTTGCGTCTGGAGAGTGTGATCGGGAACGCCGCCCACGCGCTGGGCCTATACGCGCTGACCGTCGACCACAATCCCGAGGGCGCAGACATGGATACGTCGACCTACGTGATCGTGAGTCAACGAGAGCTGCCGCTGACGACGCAGGAATGGGAAGACGGCGGCGAAACGAAGGTGGCAAGCACGATCCGAGACTCGGGGCTGCGCGTCTGGACGGATGATTACAGCAACCTCTTCAGCGTCCTGGCGAAACCCTAGACAGTCAGTTCGCGGATCAGAGGAGGATCAATTTGGAAACCAGAAATCCAGAAACAAGGCCACTGAGTCATTCCCTTTCTGGCTTTATAGATTCAAATCCTCTTCGTCCTGGCTTCCAGCAATAATTCCGTCCCCTTCTGGTTTCCGGGCTTTCGAACTTAGAAAGACGACTTCACCACCCGCTTACGCGCCGGGCCTTTTCGGCTCGCCTGAATACGCGATCGGGTTCTGGCGGAAGAAAGTCGCGAGCTGATCGTAGAGCTGCCGGTTCTTCGCGCGCAGCGCTCGTGGGCGCTCGAAGAACGCCTCCGTCGCCACGGCGAAAAACTCTGGCGGATTCGTCGCCCCATAGGTATCGAGCACGCTCGGCGTTCCTGTCTCCTCAGCCTCGCGGAGCGCGTCAAACTCGCGCCGCATCACCCGCGCCCAGGTGAAGTATTCCGCGCGCGTGGCCAGCGCCGGCGCGCCATCGCTGCTCGCATCCTCGAAGTCCAGCTGATGCGCAAACTCGTGCACCACCAGGTTCTGCCCGTCGGCCGGACTGGCCGCGCCGTGTTTCACTTCGTCCCACGCCAGGACGAGCGATCCCATCCGGCGGCCGGTATGACCGAGTCGGTTGTCCGGCCCCTGCTCCCAAATGTCCCCGCCCACATAACGGTCCTCGTCCACGATGTAAGTGGAGGGATAAACGAGGATCGTTGTCAGCTCAGGATAGTAATCCGTCTCGCGATGCAGCAGGAGGAGACAGGCCTGGGCCGCGATCGTCACGCGGATCTCATCCGTCAACTCCAGCCCCGCGCAGCCTTCGAACCGTTTCTCTTTCAAAAATACCTGCACATGCCCGAGCAGCTCCGCCTGATCGTTCGTCGGCAGACGCGCGAAGATCGACAGGTTGCGCGTGATGACCTCCTTCCACTCTGGCGGAAACGGCGCGGTCCGCAGTCGCTCACGCCGGAGTCGTTTACGCTCGGGGATTTTCATCGTCGGAAAGTTCGCCACGATTATGCCACAACCGCCACGGCGGACGAAAGCGAAACGCGCCCTGAGTCTGGTGTCGCGGTGAACTCCAACTGCCTGCGCGCTTGCGTCCCCCGCCATCGTAAGCCGCTTATGATGCGTGAAAACGGCAGACGCCAGATGCTATACGTGAATCACGTATAGCCACTTCCTCTTCCTCTCAGGACGGTCTGGGGAGCGCACGCAATCCGCCAGTCCGGCTCGGACCTCGGTTGCTGGTGAGGGCTCCCTGAGACAGGACTCTGATTGCTTTGCTTGTGCGGGAGTTGCGCTCGCGATTCGCCGCGGCTAGAGCTCTGGTGTGCATTACACCGTCGTTTTGACGGATGAAGTCAAATCGAAGCTTCGCTCGATGCCGCTGGCTTTGCGAAAAGAACTCGGTCACAAGCTTTTCATGCTGGAAGAAGACCTGACAGGCGACGTCAAGAAATTGAAAGGCTCTCGCAACGAATACCGACTTCGCGTCGGCAACAACCGCGTGCTTTTCGAACTCGAAGGTCGCACCGCGACCGTGTATGCTATCGGCAACCGCAAAGACATTTATCGATGAGCACCGCCGTTCTCAAATCCAAATCCGCCTTAATAAATCACGTATCCGCCCAGGAGATCGACAAGCAGATCCGACGCGGAAAAGCCGTCTTACGCGAGCTGAAGGCAACGTTGGAGGATCTGGAGGATCGCCGCGAGCTGGCAGCCGCCAGGAAGCGCAATGGAGGCAAGGCCGGCACGCCATTGCGGCAGGCGGCTAAAGAGCTCGGTTTGTAATCTCGCGGGCCTCTTCGTCCAAGCGATTAAGTGAGCAGAAATCCTTGCCCAATTCCTTTCTGGTTTGATGCTCCGCTCTCCCGTGCTTCGCACCGCTACCCTCGCGGCTGTTCCGTCCATCTCGGAAATTCCCTTTTCCTCGATTCCTGACTTCCAAAATCAAAGACGTTATCTCCTACCGATCCCCCTCCGCCGCGCGTTCCAGCTCGGCTAGGTCCAGCTTTTCCATCTGCCAGAGCGCGGCCGTGACCCGTTGCACGCGCGCGGGATCTTCGTCCCGCAACCAATCCCACACCTTGGCGGGCACGATCTGCCAGGGCATCCCGAACTTATCCTTCCGCCAACCGCACTGGATCTGCTCGCCTCCATCGGCCGCCAGCTTCTCCCAGTAGTAATCGATCTCCTCCTGCGACTCGCAGTTCACCACCAGCGAGAGGGCGTTGGTAAAGGGAAAGCCCGGCCCGCCATTGAGGGCCACAAACTGCTAGCCCTGCAGTTAGAACGCGATCTCCGTCACCGAGCCCGCCCGCCGCGGCCCCTCCTCCGGGTACCGCGTCGTCGTCTGAATCTTCGCGCTCCTTCGCCGCGACGACGTCAGTCCGGCCATTGGTCGCGGCCGGACCGTCCTTTAAAACACCAGCACCTGATACCCGTCGTCGATCAGCTTCTTGAAGCTCGGATGGCCCTTGAACTCATCGATTAAGGTGATGTTCGCCTCCTTGATCTTGTCGGTTACCTCAAACGCGCCTGCGCAATAGCTGCACGCACCTTCGATCTGGCCGCGCACCTTTTCGAAGAGCTCGTTGTTACTTGTGATCCTTCTTCGAGAACTCGACGGCCGCTTGCGTCCCGGCGCCGTCAAAGATGATGCGGGCTTCGCCCCCGCCTTCCTTCGTGTATTCGAGTGCGCCCATGAACGCGTTCACGACACGTCCGAGGCTTTCGTGGGTATCGCCGGCGGCGAGAATGATGAATGCTGCTTTTGACATAAAGATCTCCGGTAGAGGTTACGTTGTTCTTATCGATACGTGCGACAGGAGCTCCCTGGGCGCAAACGCGCGCCAACCACGCGCTGAACGCGCGCGGCTGACACGAGGCGCGATAGTTCTCCGGATGGATTCAATCACCCGAAGACGCTCTCTGCGTTTGCTCGCTCTCGGAGCAGGCGCGGCCACGCTCGGAATTCCTCTCCTTCGCCACCGCCTGCACGCCGCTAAACCTCCGCTTCAAACTATGCGACACAAACCAAAGGCCGTCGTCCTCGACGTCATCGAAACCTGTTTTGCCATCGATTCGCTGGACGAAAAATTGAGCGAACTCGGACTCCCAGCCGGCTCCTTGAAGATTTGGTTTCCGCGCGTCCTGCGCGACGCCTTTGCGCTGCAGGTCACCGGCACCTACAAAGGTTTCGCCGAAATTGCGACCGGCGCACTCGCGTCGCTCTTGGCCGAAAACA
>JACDBM010000021.1 GCA_013694945.1 Chthoniobacterales bacterium | reverse complement strand
CTCAAAGCTCTCTGGCGCCGCAATGCCACAGAGCGAACCGATGAATGTCCCGTGGAGTTGCTCGAGCGGCAGCTGTTCCGTGGTAAAGACATTTTGCAGATGGAGCGGCTTGTGCGCGCATTCGATGATCTCCGCGGTGCGGTTGTATTGGCGAATGCGCTTGATGAGCGTGTCGTTAGGCTCACCCGTGCTCTTGGTGATGAAGATGTAGCTCGCGCGCCGCAAATTTCGCGGTGGCTCGCGTAGCGTTCCGCGGGGCAGGAGGAACTCGTTTCCAAACGGCGCCTGCCGATCAATCAAAACGATATCGAGGCGATGTTTGAGGTGGAGATATTGCAAGCCGTCGTCGAGCAGAAGCGTGTCCGCCTTGAGTTCCTTGATCGCGTAGAGACCGCTCTTCACGCGGTCTTTATCGACGAGCACAATCACGTCCTTTAGATTGTTCGCGAGCATATAGGGCTCGTCCCCGGCAGTCAGGGAATCGAGCAGGAGCGACTTGCCGTCCGAGACCACTCGCGGCGGTGACGGGGTTCTTGGTCGCAGGAAGCCAAGGTGCTTCGTGTTCGTTGCCTGCGGAACGCTCTTATAACCGCGGCTTAGAATGGCCACGCGGCGGCCGCCAGTGCGCAATGCGCGCGCGAACTTTTCCACGATGGGCGTCTTACCCGTGCCGCCGACGGTGAGGTTTCCAATGCTCACGACGAGGCAGCCGAGTGTCCGCTCGCGGAGGATGCGCTTGCGATAGAGAAACAGGCGCAGCTGGACGAGCCGCTCGTAAACAAACGAGAGCGCATAGAGCAGAGACCGGAGGAAACTGGCGCGAACGCCATGACGCCGTTCCAGAATTACGTCGATCGCAAACTGCTCGAGCCGTTCCGAGCGCTGGCTCATCGGGGATTCCTGACTGCTGATTGCTGATTGCCGATTGGAAGAACATGGGCACCGCGATTGTCGGCAGTCGTGATGACGATCCGTGCTTTGTTGTAGCCGGGGGCGTTGACACCAGCCGAACCGGGCGAGGCGGCACTCAGCATCGCGGCGGCGGCCTTTTGCGGATCGCGCAGCGTGACTGCCGCGATCGTCGAACCCGAGCCACTTAGAAAAGCGCCGAGCGCTCCGGCGTCTTCGGCGGCGGCGACGACTTCATCGAAGAACGGCACCAGTTTCGTGCGGAAAGGCTGGTGCAGGAAGTCGCGAAATGCACCGCGCACGTTCTCGTACTTCGCGGAGGCAAACGCCGCCGCAATCGCGCAGGCGTTGCCGCAACTCTCAACAGCGCCGGCGCGGCTGATCCGGTCCGGTAGCAAAGCACGCGCCTCTCTCGTGCTGACTTCGAAGTCGGGAACCAATAAGATAAATTTTAGCGCCGCCGAGACAGCGAAGCGTTGCCGCGAGCCAGTACGCACCAGATTAAAGCCGCCGAATTCCGCGGGCGCCGCGTTATCGGGGTGGCCTTCGAGTTCGGAACAGAGCTGGAAAATCTGCTGACGCTGCAACGGTCGGCCGGAGAGGGCGTTCAGCCCGTGCAACACGCCAAGCCGCACAGTCACGCTGCTGCCCAAACCTCTGGAAACCGGCACATCGCCGCGTGTCTCGCAGGAGAACGCAAAGGGCGGCAAGTGAGCCTCTGTAAAGAACGCTTTCGCAGCCTCTCGCACCATCGGCCCGCCGCCCGTTTTTTCCCCTCGCCTCACGGTTACGTGATTGTAAAGGCGCAACGCGACACCGAGGCAATCGAAACCGGGACCGAGGTTCGAAGTGCTTGCTGGGAGGCGGACGGTGACTTCTTGCATTGCTTAGACCGGCGCGAACGGAGGTTTCAGAGCGCGAGAACGTATTGTGCTCATCGCGCGCGACAAGGCAACGCTCGCGAGACGCGCAGTCGAGGCTGATTGGTCGATTTATCTCGGAGCTGAGGCCGCACGCATGAGGATGTCCGAATGGATTGAACCCACCTTCGCGCAGACCTTTGCAGCGGAGCTGACCAACGCGTATCGGCTTTGCACCTATGATGACGGCTGGGCGGAGCTTTACGGAGCCGACATTCTCATTTCCTACAAGACAGCGGCGGCGCAGGAACGCCTAACGAGTGAGCTTCGCCTCTGGGCCTTGGCTGCAAACGTCAGGTTCGAAAGAATTTTCACCCGCTTCCTGCCGAAACAAAACGCGCAACGCCAATCGCCACATCTCTTCGAGGGCAGCGACAGCTCGCCCTTGCACATCGCCGTCCGCGAACGCGGCCTGTGTTATGGCGTGGATTTCGGCAGTGGTTACTCGGCCGGCCTTTTTCTTGACCAGCGCCACAACCGCAGCTTCGTGCGGCAGCTCGGGGCGAAGACGCTTCTCAATTGTTTCGCCTACACCTGCTCGTTTTCGGTGGTCGCGGCGGCGGCGGGCGGGAAGACGCTGAACGTGGATATTTCCAAGAAATCGCTCACGCGCGGGCGGAAGAATTTCGCCTTAAACGGTCTTCCGCTGACTGGGCATCGCTTCATCGACGAAGATGTGATGGAGTATCTGCCCAGGCTGGCGCGCAAAGGTGAGAAGTTCGACGTTATCATTCTGGATCCTCCGACGTTTTCGCGATCGAAAATCGGCAAGGCGTTTCAGGTGGAACGCGATTTCGAAACCTTGCTCCTGGCCGCGCTGGAACTCACGGAACGAGAGAGCCGGATTTTGCTCTCGACCAATTGCGGGACGCTGAACAAACACGCGCTGGCCGTGATGGCGCGCTTCGCGCTGAAAGCATCCCGGCGTTCGGGCACGCTCCACCAGGAGGCTCCCTTGCCCGATTTCCCCGCGGGCGCGGGAGCAAGCACACTCTGGCTGAGCCTGCAGTAACGCCTCCTCCCGGAAACGCGCAAAATTTTGGACACGCAGGGAACCCTTAACATCCGAACTTAAGGAGAGATGGACCAACAACTTGCCGAAAATTCCCAGGACATTGCAGAGCGCGGCCTGCGCTACACGAGGGAGCAATTCGAACAGATCATGGAGCAAACGGAGGGTTATGTGCGGGAAAACCCGACACGCGCCATGGCCTATGCGGTGGTGGCGGGACTGGTTCTCGATCGGCTCCCGGTCTTCCGCATCCTCGGCGGCCTGACGCGACTTTCGTTGATGGCGCTCAAGCCGGCGATTTTGATCTACGGCGCGACTAAAATCTACCAGGCCACCCAGCAGGAAGAGGCTTAGAGCAGCGAACCGCTGCCGATAGGCCGGCTTGTTCCTGCCGAGGGCTATTGGTCGAGCGTAAAGCCGACCTTTAGCGTCACCTGCCAATGATCGACTTTCCCGTCGACGATGTGACCGCGTGTTTCGACCACTTCGAACCAGCGCAGGTGACGGATGGTCCTCTGGGCGCGTGCGAGAGCGTTCGTGACGGC
>JACDBM010000420.1 GCA_013694945.1 Chthoniobacterales bacterium | reverse complement strand
GACGGCGCCGCTCCCGGAGAGATCGCGCTCTTTGACGAACGAGACGGCGGAACAATCGTCATGGGCGACGCTCTGATAAACTTCGGTTCGTCGGGGTTTGCTTTCCTGCCGGCAAGGTATTGCGGCGATCACAAGCAGATGCGGAAGTCGCTGCGGAAACTTTCGGAGTATTCCTTCGAAAGAATGCTTTTCGCACACGGCACACCGATTCTCTCCGGCCCGCGACAACGCTTCATCACGCTTCTGCAAGAGAACGCATGAACACGTCGGCAGCGCCCGCAGCCGCCCACGATGGAAACGCCCTACCGCGCGTCCTCCGGCTCATCCGCTTCTCGCACACTATCTTCGCGCTGCCTTTCGCTTTGGGCGCGCTCCTCGTCGCAGCAGATGGACGACCGGCCGCGCGAACCCTGCTCCTCGTCCTTGCGTGCATGGTGCTGGCGCGGAGCGCAGCCATGCTTTTCAATCGGCTCGCGGACTGGTCTCTTGATCAGCGGAATCCACGCACTGCTAGGCGACACCTCCTGGCCAGTCGGACTACTGCGATCGCGTTGCTCTTCCTCTGCTCGGCGGGATTTCTCGGCGCGGCTGCTGTTATTAATCGCACCGCTGCTCTGCTCGCGCCCGTCGCGCTGGCGATTGTTTTCTTCTACTCGGTAACGAAGCGCTTCACCGATCTTACCCACTTCTTTCTTGGACTTGCGCTCGCCGTCGCGCCCGCCGGAGCTTGGGTGGCCCAGACGGGACGACTGCAATCGCCGCCGCTGGTGCTCGGCTTCGCAGTCGTCTGCTGGGTCGCCGGCTTTGATCTGATCTACGCGACGCAGGATTTCGAATTTGATCGCCGCGAAGGATTGCGTTCGCTCGTGGTCCGGCTCGGTATTCCGCAAAGCTTGCAGCTCGCGCAATGGCTGCACGTCGCGATGTTCGCCACTTTGTTTGCATTTGGTTTGGTGGCGGAACTCGGCGCCTTCTACTACGGCGCGATGCCTCTCATCGCAGCAGCGCTTCTCTACGAACATCGCGCCGCCAGCCGCCGCGACCTTGCCGGAATCAACCGTGCCTTCTTCCAGAGCAACGCGTTCGTCAGCGCTGTCTTTCTCGCGGCTGTTTTGGCCGACGTTTGGCGCTGACGTTCATGGCCCCTCCAGCTGCGCGATTCGCCGGGCGTGGCGCCCGCCTTCGAACGGCGTTTGCAGCCAAAGGCGCACGATCGCGAGCGCCAGCTCTTCCGGCACGAGCCGTTCGCCTAACGAGAGCACATTAGCGTCATTATGCTCGCGCGAGAGGCGCGCGCTTTCCTCACTCCAGCAAAGGGCGCAGCGCACACCGCGCACTTTGTTCGCGGTCATCGCCTCTCCGTTTCCTGACCCGCCAAAGACAATTCCGCGTTCACAATCCCCACGCGCCACCGCTTCCGCAGCCGGTCGGACGAAGACCGGGTAATCGACGGCCTCTTCACTGAAGGTGCCGAAGTCCACCGGCTCGTGGCCGAGCGACTCCAAAAGCTCCTTCACCTTTTCCTTCAGCCGAAAGCCCGCGTGATCCGTTCCCAGAGAAACTTTCATCTATTGCCCGTGAAGTTGCGCCAGCTGCGTCCAAAGCTCGCGTTCACGTTCGGTGACCTTCTTCGGGGTTCGGATCACGGTCATGACGTAGAGATCGCCTCGCGTGCCGGAGGCATTTGGAAGACCGCGTTCCCGAAGGCGAAAGCGCTGGCCGCCCTGCGTTCCCGGCGAAATCTTCAGCCGCCTTGTTTCCTCCAGGGTCGGCACCTGGAGTTCCGCACCAAGCACCGCCTGCCACGGTGCGATCTCCAGCTCGTGAACGAGGTCACTCCCTTCGACGGAAAAATCGGGATGACGGGCCAGACGCACGCGCAGAAAAAGATCTCCGCTCGTCCCGCCACGCGCGCCGGCTTCACCCTGGCCGGCCAGGCGAATGCGCTGTCCTTCATGGACTCCGCGCGGAATCTTTACCTGATAGGTTTCAACCTTTCCGTTCGATGTCCGTCGCAAAGAAACCGTTCTCTTCGATCCGTGCAGTGCCTCCTCGAGCGTGACCATGATATCGGCCTCCACATCGCTGCCACGTTGCGCTTCAGGTCCGCGCCGGCCGAACTCTCCGGCGGCACCGCCTCCAAAGGCCGATTGCCCGCGACCGCCGCCGAAGAACGCCTCGAAGAAATCGCTGAAGCCGGTTCCACCGAACTCGAACTCCACTCCGCCGCCATCTCCAGTCCCGAACGGCATTCCCCCTCCACCCCGGCGCTGTGGTCCCCAATTCGGTGGTGGCTGAAAGCCGCCCGGCTGGTTCCAATCGGCGCCCAGTTGATCGTATTTCGCGCGCTTCTCCTTATCGCTGAGAACTTCGTAGGCTTCGTTGATCTGTTTGAACTTTTCTTCCGCGCCCTTTTTGTCCTTGGCCACGTCCGGGTGGAATTTGCGCGCCAGCTTCCGGAAGGCGGATTTGATCTCGTCATCCGTCGCAGTTTTCGAAACTCCCAGCGTCTCGTAGTAATCCCGAAATTGAACAGCCATGGCGCGATGGGGAATTTCTCAACATGCGCTCTGACGCGCAACTGATCTTCACCCGCGGCAGTTTGCTCCGCGCGATCTGGCGCGGCAAAGTCCCGTATGCAGGAGATCGGAAAGCTTCTGGTTGTCATTGGGATCGTCGTCGTGCTGCTCGGCGCGGCTCTCTGGAGCGGTGTTGGGGGAGGCTGGCTCGGGCGCTTGCCGGGCGACATTCGCGTGGAACGCGGCAACTCCGCATTTTATTTCCCGATCGTCACCTGCATCATCATCAGCATCCTACGGAGCATTATCATGTCGCTCTTCCGCAGGTGATGCTCGTCCCCGAATGCCTCGAGTTTCGCTTCAGCAGCTTCAGCTTGAGGAGCATGTGGCGGCGTTGCGCCAATGTCGGCGCTGCCCGCGGATGCTGCCTCCGCCCATTTCCGGCGGAGCTGTCCTGAGCAGGGTAATGCTCGTGGGCCAGGCGCCAGGTGTGAAGGAGCCTGTTCTGGCGCGTCCTTTTGCGTGGACTGCCGGCCGCACGCTCTTTGGCTGGTTCACGAATTTCTGCGGCCTGAACGAGGCGGACGTGCGCGCGCAGATTTATTTCGCCGCTGTTTGCCGCTGTTTTCCAGGGAAAACTCCCGCCGGCGGCGACCGCGTCCCCGCACCTGACGAAATCCGAAACTGCTCATCGTGGATGAACGACGAATTGGACCTCCTCCGGCCGCAGCTCGTCATCCCCGTGGGCAAGC
>JACDBM010000414.1 GCA_013694945.1 Chthoniobacterales bacterium | reverse complement strand
CTTTTGGCCATCTTGGCGAGTGATTCTGCGAGATCAGCATTCGTCACGTCGGCCACAGGTGAGCCGTGTCACATCGAGTGAGCTGCTTCAACGACAAATCCACTCGGGCCTGTCAATGCTACTGTGCAAGTTCGACATCCCCTGCCTCATCTTCTAACATCGGTGTCTCGTGCCTCTCACAAGCCACGCTGGTCTCACCTTGTCCTTCTCTCGCAGTATCCGATGAAGAAGCTTGCCTCCGTCGGCTCCAGCATTCACGCCGTCCTCGGTTCCGATGAGAGCGAAGTGAAACGCACCGCGGCCGAGCTGGCCGCCAAATTGACCCCCGCCAACACGGGCGATTTCGGCCTGGAAGTAATCGACGGCTGCGGCGATAACTCGGAGCAATCGGCGGGACGGGTGCGCTCTGCGATCGAAGCGCTGCAGACGCTGCCGTTCTTCGGCGGCAAGCTGGTCTGGTTAAAGAACGCGAACTGCCTCGGAGACACGGTGATCGGCCGGTCTGCGACCGTGCAGGCGGCCCTCGAAGACCTCGGAGATGCGCTCAAGACTGGTCTCCCCCCGGATGTCACGTTCCTCCTCAGCGCGACCGAGGTCGACAAACGTCGTTCGTTCTACAAATCGCTTTCAAAACGCGCCGAGTTGCAGGTGATCGACAGGCTGGACGCGAGCCGCAGTGGCTGGGAAGAGGAAGCCATGGAAATCGTGCGTCGCCGCGCGAAAACGCGAGGACTGGTTTTTCAAGAGGCCGCGCTGGAGCTGTTTGTCCTGCTGACCGGCGGCGACACGCGCCAGATCGAAAACGAGCTGGAAAAGATCGATCTGTATGCCGGCCGCGAGCGCAATGTCACGACGGAGGAGGTGCGCACCCTGGTGCCGCTCTCGCGGGTCGGCGTGATCTTCGAACTGGGGAACGCCCTCGCGGCTTGCGATCTCCAGCGGGCCTTAGGTCTCGTGAGGGGATTGCTCGAGCAAGGCGAGACAGCGATAGGAATCCTGCTGGTCGCGATTCTGCCGACGGTGCGGAATCTCCTGCTGGCGAAGGATCTAATGGAGCGTCACAAACTGGCCCGTCCTTCGGCGCCGTTCTCATTCGTCGCGGCGGTCAATCGTTTACCTGCGAGCGCTACGGAGCATCTACCGCGGAAAAAGGATGGCTCGCTCAACGCGTATGCGTTGGGCATCGCCGCGATGGCGGCGCATCGATTCGAGACGGCGCAGCTTCTGGCGGGACTGGAAGCTTGCCTCGAGGCAAACCTGCAACTCGTCAGCACACAGCTCGATCACGAGCTGATTCTGACGGAAATTGTCGTGAAGCTGCTCGCGTGCAGGTAATGTGGAGGGAGCTTAGCGCCCCGATCCCTCACGTTTAAACTGCCGAAGTGCCGTTAACCTGGTTGCGGGCGATTGGGCCAATGTAAGGGATGTTCCAGCGAACCCCTGTGAAGGCTTTAATCACAGTGATAATAAATATGATCAAGAGGCCAATCGTCACAAAAGCCCAGATAAGTCCCCAGAGCACGACGAGCGGATAGCCGAGCGCCGGAATGGACGCGAAAATCGCGTGCACGATTTGGTGGACAATGCTGAACATGATCCACGCGCCGCCGAAAATAATCGACTGCATGGCGTAGAAACGCACGAATGAATCGCGCTTCTCTAAAACGTAGAAGATGATCCCACCGATGAGCGGAACACAAGCGAGCGCGGCAGCCACATTCGAAGGCAGACCGGTCGTGCTGCCTGTCGCACCCGTGTCGGTCACAGACCCGGAGCTGGAGGCTGGTGGACTGGGATCAACAGGATCAGGCATAGCTACTTCTACATGAAGCTCTCACGGTGCTTGTCAAGCCAAGTCCTCTCACCGCCTTGAATCGCGTCGGTATCCGCGCGGGCGAACAATGCTACGACGCGATCGTAGGTCCCGGACTGCTCGACCGAGTCGGCAAATTGGTGGCACCGCTCGTGCGGGGGCCTCGTTGCGCGGTCGTGGCCGATGAGAACACGGCGGCGCTATTCGCCGCGAGAGTTCTGCGCAGCCTAACGGAAGCAAGCTATCAGCGAACGCTCATTACCCTAGCGCCGGGTGAAGAGTCGAAGTCGCTCGAGCAGCTCGGCGCGGTTTGCGAGCAAATGGCCGCGGCCGGTCTGGATCGAACGTCATTTCTCGTGGCGCTCGGCGGCGGAGTACCGGGAGATCTTGCCGGTTTCGCCGCGGCGATTTACTTCCGCGGCATTCCGTATGTGCAGGTGCCGACGACACTGCTCGCGCAGGTGGACAGCTCGATTGGCGGGAAGACGGCGGTAAATCTTCCTGCCGGAAAGAACTTGTTAGGCGCAGTTCATCAACCGGTCCTCATCCTCGCGGACACAGACTCCTTGCAAACTCTGCCGCCCCGCGAGTTGAGCCAGGGCTTTGCCGAAATTATCAAGCACGCCATCATTGCAGACGCCTCGCTCTTTGCGCTGCTCGACTCGTTCGCTCGCAACCGGAATTTCACGGAGTTGGTGCGACGCAATATTGAAATCAAGGCGTCGATCGTCGCGCAGGATGAGCAGGATGTTACCGGCGCCCGCGCGATCCTGAACTTCGGTCATACCGTTGGTCATGCGATTGAACGCGCCGCCGGTTATGGAGCCTTGGCCCATGGGGAGGCAGTCAGCCTCGGCATCGTCGCCGCGTGCGAAGTATCCGTGCGGAAAGCCGGCCTGAAGGAAGCCGAACGGGCCAAGGCAATTTCGATGCTCGAAGCGTTCGATCTCCCGACGAAGTTGCCGCCTGATTTTCCGCGCCAGCTGATTCTGCCCGCTTTGCGAGCGGACAAGAAGTTTGAGCGCGGCCAAGTGCGTTTTGTGGTTACGCCGGCCCTTGGCTCCGCCCGCCTAACGAGTGATATATCAGTCGAGGAGATCGCGGCGGCGATCGAGCTCCTTTAGATGCAAAGCGCGCGCAATGTCCCTATCTCGCTTCCCGATAATAATCGACCAGTCCCTCGACCACACCATCCGCATACTCGCGGAAGATGCTTGGGCGATCGATCCCGTTGACGGAGCGAATGCCTTCGTAGTCGCCTTCCTGCACCCGCCAAAAAACTTCGTCGCTGTTCATGACATAGGGCTCGAAGTAAATAACCGGGCAGCGATAAAGCCGCGTCGCAATCAGGTTGCGTGCGAAGACGTACCCAGTGCTGCCCATCTTCGCGACATTCTCCGTGGTGTATTCGTAGGGCGGCAACTGCGTTCGTCGCGCCAGCGCCAAAGCAGCTTTCTCGGCCAGCGGAAATTCCTCCTCGTGCGTTCGGCTGAGAAGCCGCTGTAACATCTCGAAACGAACATCGTCAAATTCCAGCTCCGCGGGAAGATACGAGCCGTTGATCAGGAGATGAAGGTGATTGCGATCGACCAGCGTTGGGTTTCTCGGGTCCTCCCAGCTTTCAGCGTTGAAGTGCAAACAAAGAACCACGTCCGGCTTGGTTTCCGTGTTCACAATCCGGGCCCGCTCCCGGATTTCACTGTTGCGGTAGAACAGAAGCTCGTCCTGCCAACGAATGCTCTGTTCCTTCTCCGGATCGGCCGGACCCGCGAAGTCTTCGCGCGGCTGGGCCACGCCCGCACGGAGGAGTATCTCCTTCGCTGTTTCCGTCAGATCAGCGGGCCGCTTCTTTGTCACGGGCGCAGTCTTCGGTCGCACGAGCGAGACGCTGGCGCCAAGCTTGCGCAACTTCGGCGCGATAAGCTTCGCCACCCGCAACGTCAGGTCCCCTTCCTGGATGGGCTTGCTGTCTCCGACCTGGAACCAGCGCTCTTCCATTTGCGCCCACTTTCCGCCGATATGTCCCGGATCGAGCGCGATCTTCAATCCGGCGAGCTCGCGACCCTTCCGCGCTCTCGGCAGATACGCGGCGCGCTTCCATCTTCGCCCGACCCGCTTGCGTGATTTCTCGTCCGGCGCAAATCGGAGCGTGAACCATTTCTGCTCCTCGCGGTCGATCAAAAATCGCGCGAGGTTTTCCTCGACCTGAATGACCTCACCGACTCCACGCGTGCAGTAAACGTTTTGCAGTGCGCTGGTGAACTCACTCTGCGTCATCGTTCCCTGAAATCGTTCGAGCGCCGGCCAGTCCGGTGCTCGGCCAAGCGGGCTGATGTTTTCCGTGCCCTGCACCGCGGCTCCGGGAAAGGCAATAATCAGCGCGAGCCATGCTGCGGTTCGGAGCAGTTTCGGGAGTGAAAGGATCACGATTTGGACTTGGAAGTATTTAACACCATGTTCCGCTGATGCTGACGATTCTCTTCCTGGGCGACATCGTCGGCGAGCCGGGACGGAGCACGGTGATCGCGCGTCTGCCGGAATTAAAGCAACAGCACGCGATCGATTTCATCGTGGTGAATGGCGAAAACGCGGCGGGCGGCCGCGGAATTACGCCCAGGATCACCATCGACCTTCTGCGCGCCGGCGTGTCGGTCATCACGACCGGTGATCACATTTGGGATCAAAAGGAAATCATCCCTTTTCTCGCAACCGAGCCGCGCTTGCTGCGACCGATCAATTATCCGAACGGCGCCCCCGGCAGTGGTTCGATCGTGCTGGAATCTGCCCGGGGGAAAGTAGGCGTGATCAACGTGCAGGCACGCACGTTCATGCAGCCGATTCTCGAGAATCCGTTTGAGGCGCTCGACCTCGCGGTCACGCGAATGCGTGAAGAAACCTCCGTCATCCTTGTGGACGCGCACGGTGAAACCACGAGCGAGAAGATCGCAATCGGCCGGTTTCTCGACGGCCGAGTTTCCGCCGTGATCGGCACCCACACGCACGTGCAGACCGCAGATGAGCAGATCTTCGCGGGTGGCACCGCGTTCCTGTGCGATGCGGGAATGTGCGGCCCGGCCCAATCCATTCTGGGACGCGCGATCGATCCGATCGTGAACCGATTCATTTCGAACCTGCCGGCGGCGTTCCCGGTGGCGAAAGGCGAAGTGCGGCTCTGCGGGGCAATTATCGCGGTTGACGAGATGAACGGACGGGCCACGCAAATCACGCGCGTGAACGAAGTGATCGCGCGAGCGTCGGAACCCGGGCCGAATCTCTCGACCCGGCGCGATGGCGAGGTTCCATCCTCCAGCACCTAGCGAATTTCAAACGTCTTTCGGTGGAGAGGACCAGCCTGCGTTGTGACGTTGCTTCGTGCTAGGACTCTTCGTCCGTCTCGGCGCCGTTCTCGGCCGTGGCTTCGGCGTCGTCGGCTTCGACGGAGAAGCGCCGTTTCCGACGCGCGACTGGCAAAGGCGATAGCGTCATCGTGATGTTGCGCCCGGCCATCTTCGGTTCCATTTCGACTTGCGACATCCCATTCAGGTCGTCGCGCACTTTGTACATTAACTGCATCCCGAATTCCTGGTGCGCCATCTCGCGGCCACGGAACTGAAGCTGCACACGGACTTTATTCCCTTTGTCGAGGAAGGCTTCGCCATGCCGGATCTTCGTCAGGTAATCGTGGTCGTCGATATTTACCCGGAATTTGATTTCCTTCAGCTTGGTGCCGGAAGCTTTCTTCTCCTTCTCCTGCTTCGAGATGTCGTAACGGAACTTCCCGAAATCAACGATTTTGCAAACGGGAGGGTTGGCCGTGGGCGCCACTTCCACCAGATCGAGGCCGAGGGTCTGCGCTTTGCGGATCGCATCGGACAATTTCATGACGCCGAGCTGCTCGCCGGAGGCGCCCATGATGACCCGGACTTCGCGTGCGCGAATCCGGCCGTTTACACGAATTTGTGGTTGCAGTTTAAATCAAGCTCCGAGGCCGGCGAAAGCAGGGAGTGAACCGCTTCGCCGTAGTCCGTTGTCTCGCATTTTCCCGGCTGGCGCAGACCATCCGAAACACTCCTGCTTCGCCGCGGCTGCGATCACCGGCGACGGAGGACCGGCGATAAACGCCAATCGCCGCAAGTTGAGTGCAACATCGGCGCGCTGGCAAGGGCAATCCTTCGCGCTGCGACGAGCGGCTCCAGGCGCACAACGTGAAGCAAGGAAACAGAATCTGCTCGCTCAGGAAATTCCTCTGTCGGATCAACTACCGGATGTCCAACGAACAAAATCGCGCGAGTAAGGAAAGCCATTTCGGAATGCTT
>JACDBM010000397.1 GCA_013694945.1 Chthoniobacterales bacterium | reverse complement strand
TTATTTTCCCAGCGCCCGTCAATCGGCGGATGGCTGTTCTTTGCTTGGCTCGGTCGGCTCCAGCGATTTGTAGGAGCTCTCCACGCGAGCGGCAACGTCCTTGTAGCCGTAATCGACCTCGTAAATCTCCTTCATGCAGGCAAGGGAACCGGGCATGTCCCCCATCTGCTCATAAAGAAGACCCAAGTTGTAGGTAATGTCTTTCTTAATCGGACTCATCGAGAGGATCTCACGTGCCCCTTCCAGGAGCTGCTTCACCGCCAGATCCAGCATCCCAAGTTCCTGATAACATTTACCCAGCAGGCTCATCGCCTGGAGGCGCGCGTTCGGATTCTGGCGCGCTCTTTGTAATTCCGGGAGCGCTTCCCGAAATCGTCCTGCATGGACGAGATGTTCTCCCAGTTCGAACCGAAGCTGCAGGTCCGCGGGATTTCGCTCGGAGCGCTTCCGCGCCTCGTCGATCAGAATTCCCGCGCGCCGCTTCTTCGCCGCTTGCAGGTCCGCCGCACGCTCCGAGTAGGACGCGGCCCCGGGTCCGTGCTCGGACAGAAATCGTTCGTGCTCGGCAATCTCGCGCTCCAGACGTTTCACGCCAAGTTCGGAGGCTTTCCGCAGCAGCCCGGCATCGCTGCCATTCGTCAGCTCGGCGGCGTATTGGAACCACGCGACCGCGCTTTCAAAATCCTCCTTTTGCTCAAACAGAAAACCGAGCCGCCGCGCCGGCTCGACGCTCTGCGGAGCGGCCTGATGAAGCTCATAGACTTCGGCAATTTGCTGCTCCAGCGATTCGCCCGTTAGTGCCATCCGCGTTTGTTGCTCAAGCGAAACCGCCAGATCCTTGTCCTTGATCAGGTCGCGATAGCTCTCTGCCTGCGTCCAACCTCCCGTCTTCATCGAGGCGCGCGCGGAAGCGTCCTTGGCCAGGCGCATCGCTTCGGAATCCTTCGGATCGGCTTTTCCGATGCGATTGTAAATCTCGACCTCTTTCTCGCTCTCGCCCTGCGCATGGTAGAGCAACCCCAGCTCATGCAGAATCCTGGTATCACGCGGCTTCTCTTCGAGCAGGGTCTGCAACGCGAGCACGCCAATCTCGGGCCAGCCCGCCGCGATCGCTGCCTCCTTCAGAAGCAGGTTCGCCTGGCGGTGCCAGGGCTCGTCCTCTAATATTTTCTCGATCATCTCGACCGCGCGCTTCGGATCCTTCTTTAGCTCGCGTTGCGCTTTCATCACGGCGAGCGACGCCGTCGAGACCGCGAAGAATTTCTTTTTCTCCGCCTTCGCTTTCGTCACCTCGGCTCGGCGCAAAAGCTGGCGGCCGGTAAGGAATTGCGGCTCTTCTTTCAGAATTCCTTGCAGGAGCGAAATCGCGTAGCCGTAGTTCCGCAGCTCCACCGCGGCGACCGCCTTGAGCCAGTGGCTGCGCTGCGTTTGATTCAGTTCCTTCTCCGCTTTGATCGGCATATGAATTACGCGCTAGAACCTTCTTCCGCCGCAACGTTTCTCCGACATCGAAAGGCGACGGTCCACGCTCTCTACCTCACGATGGCGGTAGCGGTCTGCAGATACTGATCGTCGGTGAGCTGCTTCAACATAAAATCAGCCACGTCGGCGCGGCTGATGCGTTTCGTCCAGATGTAACTCCCAACGTCGAAACCATGGTGATAGTCACCGCGCTTAGCGCCGTTCGTCAGCACGCCAGGCCGCACAATCACCCACTCCAAGCCGCTCGCCGCGATCACCCGTTCCTGATGTGATTTATCCCAGAAATAAATCGGCAGAATGAACGGAAGAACAAAGAAGGTTGAAAGCACGCCCATCCGGCCCGCGCTGTTCCCGAGCCCGAGAGAGGTTTCGCAAACGAAGCGTCGCACCCCGTGCGTTTCCATTGCGCGCAAGAGGTTTCGCGTGCCCTCCGATTGTATCCGGCTGGGAATGAAAATTCGCCTGTGGCCCAAGGCCGATACGACCGCGTCGTGGTCGCGCACGGCCATGTCCACTGCCTTCGGATCTAAGACGTCGCCGCGCACAACGTTCAGTCGCGGATGTGTCAGATGCATTTTCGTCGGATCGCGAGCGAACGCCGTCACCTCATATCCGCGCTCGAGCGCCTGGGCCACAAGTTCGCGGCCCGTCCCGCCTGTCGCTCCTACCACCAGGATCCGTTCAATGCGGCGGCCGGACGATTTTGTCTGCGCTTTGACCGGAGACCAGAAGCCGCGGAGCGCCATCGCCACCGAGACAGCCAATGCGTAAAGGAGAAAAACGAGAAGCTTCATCATTCGCGTCCCGCGTCTGAAGATAGGATTTTCCGCCGCTGATGAAAACACGAATCGTCCGCCCATCAGTCCGGGCCTTGACCGATGCGTCGCAAGCGAGTTACAGCAATTCCATCTGCGGCTTCTCCGGGGAGGCGGCCACCTTCATGCGACCGCGCTTCCGCGGTGCCGCCGCCGTCGCGTCACCCGGCTTTTCCAGATGCGCCAGGATATCCTTCGCGCGATCTAGAATTTCCCTGGGCAATCCGGCCAGCCGCGCCACCTGGATTCCGTAGCTTCTGTCTGCACCGCCCGGCACGATCTTGCGCAGGAAGATGATCTGCTCGTTCCATTCCCGCACAGCGACGTTGTAATTACAGACGCCGCTCCGCTCCTCGGCCAGCTTGGTCAGCTCGTGGTAATGCGTCGCAAAGAGCGTGCGTGCTTCAATTTT
>JACDBM010000352.1 GCA_013694945.1 Chthoniobacterales bacterium | reverse complement strand
TCGATAAGGCCGGATGGACGCCTTTTGGTTCAGGAGACGATCAGACACATCCCAAATTGATTGCGCTGGCGGGTATCGTCATGCTGTTCCTCGTCCCCTTCGTGTGGGCGCTGCTGCGACGCAGTGTTGGCCTGCCTATGTTCGGCAAGCCGACCGTGGAGCAGATCGAGGAGCCTGCTGCCTCCGAATCGCAACCTTCAGTTGAATCCTCGACCCAGCTATAGCGGGGCAACGCGGTGTCGACTCTCGATGATGATCGTCGACGAGCCGACCGAAGACTCTTCCCGTCAGAGTTGCTGATTGAGCCCAGGGATCATCTGCCGGTTGGCGCGGAGATTAGTGTTGGGGCTCGATTTGTATCGGACCGCTGCCAATATTCGCGCACGAGTTTCCGATCGGTCATGTGATTGATCGGCGAGTGAAGGATTCCCGCATGCCCAGCAAAGCGGAGTTCGCAAAATAGCGGCAGCGGCTCCGCAGATCGAGGCTTTGAACGAGCTGTTGGCTGGTCAGCTTTGCGATGGAGCACTCCTGGGCGGTGCCAAGCTCTCGCAATCGCCGGCGCGCTCGCGTCCGGCCAAGCACTGGTGATGCTGAACGAGACATTGTAAACGATGCACTACAAGACTTCCGCGGCGCGCCAACCAGATGAGATGCAGAAAGCATATCGCACACGCATCTTGCAAGAGCAGGTTTAAGTGCATCGGCGGAGGCGACCGCAGAATTCCGCAATAGGAAATTAGCCTTCGCTGCCGTTCGGGTAAGAATTCTCCGCCGGACAATCGATGATGCCGATCCGCCCATTCTCAATCCAGCCCCACACGCATTCCGGATTCGATGTTCTCGATCCAAGGCGGGGGGAACATCAAGAAGGCGACATACAAGGCCTAAATCGGTGTGATAAGTCCCTGGTTGTTGTATCCTCAATGTGTGACTTTCAAACGGGGAAATTGCTCTATTTTCTCCGATTACCACCGAAGATGTGTCTGTAGCTCAACCGGATAGAGCAGCTGACTTCGGATCAGCAGGTTGGGGGTTCGAATCCCTCCAGGCACGCGGGTTTTTCGCTGAAGGGCGATACTCGCTGGTATGAACGTTCGCGAGCAACCCATCATCGTCGTGCTTGGAATGATGACGACGATGCCGGTCGGCGGAGTGGTCTGGCAGACGGCGCATTATCTTGAGGGCCTGAGGCGTCTGGGTTTCGACGTTTACTACGCGGAAGATCATGGGATGCACCCGTCCATGTTCACCGATCGGGGGGATGTGAATGGAAGCGAAAAGGCGGCCGCATTCCTGGCGCAAACTCTCGATCGATTCGATTTCGGCTCGCGCTGGTCGTATCACGCCTGGCATGCAGACGACCAGTATTACGGCCTGGGCAAAAGCGCGATTGAAGAAGCATTCCAACGCGCCGCGGCCGTAATCAACCTGCACGGCGGGACCGCGCCGCGGCCGGAACATCAGGGCGGTGGCGCGTTCATCTATGTTGAGACAGATCCCGTCGGCCCCGAGATTGAGCTCCACAATGGCATGGCAGCGACGGAAAGGTTTTTAGACGCGCACACCGCGTATTTCACGTTCGGAGAGAATCTCGGAGGACCGGATTGCAAAGTGCCGCTGCCGCCTCCGCGCTATGAATTTCATCCCACCCGCCAGCCAGTTATCACCGAATGGTGGCGGGAGATCGCGCCCGAATCCGGCGAGCGGTTCACGACCATTGCCAATTGGCGGCAGCCGCAGCGACAGATGACCCTCGAGGGTGAAGTCTATCACTGGAGCAAGCACCATGAGTTTTTAAAGTTCCTCGATCTCCCGGAGCGAACGGCTCAGGAGTTCGAACTCGCCCTCAGCAGCTACGAGCCAGGCGATCGTGAGATGCTGGAAGCGCGCGGCTGGAAAGTGCGGCGCGCGCTCGATTTCTCAAGAGACCCCGACGCCTACCGACAATATATCGCGGGCTCGCGCGGCGAGTGGACGGTGGCAAAAGATCAAAATGTCCGGCTGCGCAGCGGCTGGTTCAGCGACCGCGCGGCTACTTACCTCGCAGTTGGCCGACCGGTGGTGACTCAGGAGACTGGCTTCAGCCACGTGCTCCCGACTGGCCGTGGCCTCTTTGGTTTTACCACGATGGAAGAGACGCTGGCTGTGATTGAAGAGATCGACCAGAATTACGAGGCTCACTCCCGATGCGCGGCAGAGATCGCGCGCGAAGAATTTGAGGCGGAGAAAGTTTTATCCAAACTCCTGCGCAAAGCAGGCGTTTCCCTGCCACGCTAACCCCGCGAACGGCCACAAATGCAAACCAACCGGGCGAGCCGTTTCCTGATCGTGAATGCCGATGACTTCGGGCAGACGGCCGGCGTGAATCGAGGCATCATCGAGGCACACGAACGAGGAATCGTCACCAGCGCCAGCCTCATGGTCCGGCAACCGGGTGCGACCGAAGCTGCCGAGTACGCGCGAGCCCACCCCGAGCTGAGTGTGGGACTTCACTTTGAACTGGGAGAGTGGCGCTACGTTCGAGGCGAATGGAAGCAAGCCTTCGAGGTCATCGATGCGAGGGATTCCGTTGCGATTCGATCAGAGTTAGAGCGGCAACTCGCGCGTTTTGAAGAGTTGCTCGGACGAGAGCCGACGCACCTGGATTCGCATCAACACGTTCATCATTGGAAGCCAGCGCGGCCAATCGTCCTGGAAATGGCCGAGCGTCGCCGCATTTCAATACGCGGTCTCGATCCTTTCGTAACCTATTGCGGGAGCTTCTATGGGCAGGCGGAAACGGGGGCGCCTTTTCCGCAGAAAATCGCACCTTCGCACCTGATAGAAATTATGCGGGGCCTGTCACCCGGCTGGACCGAGTTGGGATGCCATCCCGGCTACGCGGAAGGCTTAGACTCAGTCTATCTCGCGGAGCGTGAAGCTGAACTCCGCGCCTTATGCTCGGAGCAGGTTCGAGAGGAGCTTGAGCAACAAGAAGTACGTCTCCGCTCGTTTCACGATCTGCAACGAGCTACACCCGGGACGGCACCGCGACCTGCTGGATAATGTGATCCAGCTTGTTCAGATCGACCGGCTTAATGAGATGATGATCGAAGCCGCCGTCGTGGCTCCGGCGGATATCGTCTTCCATTCCAAAACCGGTCAGCGCGATGCCGAAGAACGGCCGGCGCGACGCCGAGAGAGTGCGCATTAAATCCACTCCGGTGC
>JACDBM010000315.1 GCA_013694945.1 Chthoniobacterales bacterium | reverse complement strand
CTGGACAGAATCGCCGGGGGCGAGATTAAGCTCCTGCGCGAGCCTGGAACCCAGGATGACGGAAGCCGCGTTATCGCGGAAGTCGGCGAAATTTCCGGAGATGACCTGCTTCTCGAGATCTGTTGCTTGCAGATGAAGCGTTGCGTCGATGCCATAAAGATCAACCGTCGCATTCTCGAAACCCGAGCGCGCACTGAGCGTTCCGCGAAGCACTGGCGAGCAGGCTGCGACATTCGAAAACTGCCGGCTCACGCGCATGATCTCGCGCGGATTTGTGATGCCTTCAATGTAACGCCGTTGCGTGAAGCGACGGTGGCTCGCCGTTTGCTTCGGCGGTACGGGAAGGCCGGCGCCGAGTGGCTGGAAACGCGAGCGCAGAACAAGCGCGCCGTTGCTCCCGAGCGTCGAGCGGATGAATTGCTGCGCGAAACCTTCGGTCTGCGCCTGCGAGCAAATGAAAATGCCGACGCCAAAAACGACGCCACTCAAGCTGAGCAGGAATGCCCGTTTGCGGTGCGCGAGAAAACGCAGGGCAATGTAGAGCGGTGGCGTCACCGTTTTTCCGCCATCTCAGCGCCCACGGTACGCTTCCGAACGAACTGTCCCGGCCGGAATTTATCCTGGTCCGCGACAATGACATGATCGCCTTCGGCGACACCACTCAACGCCTCCGAAAAATCAATTGTGCGGTAACCAACCTGAACGGTGCGGGCTTCCACCGTCCGGCCGTTCACGATCAAGGCCTGATCGACCAGGAGCGCGCGCGTCGGCACGAGCAACGCGTTCTCGTGCGTCCCGGTAATGATGTTCATCTCCCCGGTCATTCCGGCGAGGAGATTCTCAGGCGGATTCTCGAGATCGAGAACCACGGTATAGCGCTGCGTCTCCGGATCGGCCGCAGGGAGGATCGCGGTTACCTTCGCCTTGAATTGCTGGCCGCGAAAGGCATACACCTGGAGGAGCGCGCTCATCCCGATCTTCACCTCTCCGACGTCCTCCTCGTTTACTTCGGCGCGCACGTAGTTCTTGCGCGATGACGCGGTGAAAAGCTCGTTGCCCTCCGCAACCAATTCCCCATCGATAGCCTTCATGTTCGTGAGCAGACCGTCGATCGGGGCGCGGATCTCCGTGTTCTTCATCTCTGCTTCCAGCTTCTTCGTCGTCGCGTCGAGCATCTCCAGGTTTCGGTCACGCTCGATCCGCTCTGCTTCCAGCAAGCCGCGCAAGCGGCTCACCTCGCTGCGCGCTTTCTCGACTTCGATCGCTGGAACATTGCTGAGCGAAGTGAGTCTTTCGAGTCGTTGCATGTTATCTTCCGCCACCTTCAGCGGCTCAGAAGAAGGAAGCGGAAGTTCCGCGCGCTGCTGCGCAGCTTGCAGATCGGTGCGCGCCTGCTTGAGCTGCCGCGCGGTGCCTTCATCTGCGATCGTGGCGAGCAGTTCGCCTTTTTCCAGCGACTTGCCAATCGCCGCGCGTCCCGCCGCAAAAGGATCCGCCAGGCGAATGAAGCCTGCGTTTTGCGCGCGCACCGGAATCACCAGCGTCGGCTCGATTCTCAAGGTGCCGTAAACGGCCGCGATAGCAGTGCCGCGCTGCACCACGGAGACTTCGGCAACGGGCAGAAACTCGTAGAGCGCGAGAGCGAGGACCAGCACCAGTCCGGCCCCGAATCCCCATAACCAATTTTTCGGGCGCGGAAGCTTCAACTGCTGCAACTAATGCAGCTTCCCCGCGGTGTCGTCGGAAAATTGAAAGTAACGGCCCGTGATCCGGTCGCGTTCCGCCAGCGAGAGATTTTGCTGGAAGGCAGCGGCAAGGATGCCGGCCTGCGTCTCCAGAAAGCTACTCTCGGCCGTCCGATATTCGAGCTGGGAGGCAAGGCCCTGGGCAAGGTTATTCTGCACATCGGCGACCGTCTGCTCCGCAACCACGGCAGCTTTGCCCAGGGCCTCCTGCCGCGCCTCGAGAGCGCGCAAATTGTTCTGCAGACGTGTTAATTCCCGCGGCACCGCAGCTTCGAGCGAGGCGAGGACCAGCTCATTGACCTCGCGCCGGGCGCGCTGCCGGACGACAGCACCACCCACCCTGCCGTTATCGATCACGCGCCACGTATAAGCCGCGCCGAGACGCGCTTCCGAAGAGACAATGTCGTCTGAACGACGGGCCGAGCCCTCGCTCCCCCGCCGAATCTCCGAGACCGGGATGTAATCGCCCGAGAAGGTCGCGTCGATCTCGGGGTAATA
>JACDBM010000314.1 GCA_013694945.1 Chthoniobacterales bacterium | reverse complement strand
AACCGCGCGGGCGTGCCGCTCGAAGCAGAGGCGAAAGAAACGTCAGTGGCGGCGCCGGTTCTGTCCTACGTGAAGAAACGCGGCGGTGATTATTCCAACATGACGCGCGGCGTGATCAGCGGGAGCGGGGAGAACGCTCGCCTTTCGGAAAATGGCCACAAGCTGATGCAACTGCTGATTTGGCCCGAAAATGAGCGACCTCAGAACGCGATCAGGGCTCTCCGCATTTCCGGCGTTCGCTCAACGCGCGAATGGACCATAATTTCCCTAGTGGTTCCAACTGACGCCGAGCTCACGTTCCGGCAAAGGTGGCTCGCGTTGTCAGCAGGAAGTCGGCATGCGCTGCGCGAGGGCGACGGCATGCGGGATAGCTCCCACGACAAAGCCAAGGCATTCGACCGCGCCGGAAGGTTTGCCCGGCAGGGCGACGACTAACGATTGATTGACAACGGCCGCGAGACTACGCGAGAGAATAGCGTTAGGCGTAATCTTTAGTGATTCCATTCGCATCGCTTCGCCGAACCCCGGCAGCTCGACGCGCATGATCGCGCGGATTGCTTCTGGCGTGACGTCGCGCGCCGCAATGCCGGTTCCACCCGTCGCGAGGATGAGTCCGCAACGTTGCGCACTGAAGGCGCGAATCGTTTCCTGAATACGGGTTATCTCGTCGGGTATGATCGCTTCGCTTTGCACCTGCCAGCCGCAGTCTTCGGCGAACTTCTTCAAAGCCGGCCCGCCGAGATCGGCGTAGTCTCCGCCCGAAGCACGATCAGAGATGGTGAGAATGCCAACCGCAATCTGCATAACTAACGAGTACGGATCGACTGGCAAAGCTTGTCATCCCGAGCCGCGTAGACAAGACGGGAGAGGCCACGCCTAAACATGGCGCTTCGTTTTCTCGAGCAATCGAATTCCAGACATTTCCATCTCTTTGTCGACCGCTTTGCACATGTCGTAGATCGTCAGGAGCGCGACAGTAACGCCGGTTAAAGCTTCCATTTCCACCCCGGTTTGAGCCGCCGTCCGCGCGATACACTTCGCTTCGACGTCTTTGTCGCCTAACGAGAGCTGGATGTCGACATGGCTGAGGTTCAAACCGTGGCACAGCGGGATCAACTGCGAAGTCTGCTTCGCTGCCTGCACGCCCGCGATGCGCGCTGTCGCGAAGACATTTCCCTTTGCAATCTTGTTCTCCGAAATCAATGCGAGCGTTTCGGGACGAAGTGCGATCCTCCCGCCGGCCGTGGCTTCACGCGCGCTGACCGGCTTCGACGAAACGTCCACCATGCGGGCGCTGCCGTCTTCGGCCACGTGCGAGAGGCGCGCCATTTAGCCTCCAATCGCCACCATCTTGCGGTTTGTCTGGTAGTTCCCGCGGAAGTCGTGTTGCTCCGGCTTACGCTCCACCACGTCGAGAAAGAAGCGCTCGAGCTCGGCATCCGTCGCGCCAGCACGCATTACACTGAGAATGTCGAATTCAAGATAGCTGCCGAGACAGGGCCGCAGCTTGCCGTCGCAGGTGAGACGCAGCTTGTTGCAGCTTTCGCAGAAGTGAAGATTCGTCATCGCGCCGATGAAACCAATGCGCTGGGCGCGCCCCGGAAGCTGGAAATAAGTGGCCGGGCCGTTGGTGCGGAAGTGCGGTTCCGGCACGAGTGAACCGTAGCGAGCCTCGAGCAGTCGTTGCGTTTCGCGAATGGGAAGGAAGTTGGCATCGCTCAGGACTTCGCTCGTGCTCACCGGCATCAACTCGATGAACCGTAGAAGCAGGCCCCGGGCGCCGGCATATTCGACGAGCGGAGCAAGCTGCTCTTCATTGCGCCCGCGCATCAGAACGCAGTTGAGTTTGATCAGCTCGAAGCCGGCTGCGATCGCGGAATTAATTCCCGCGAGAGCTTCCGGGAGCAGATCGCGACCAGTCGTTAGGCGATACGCGTCGCGGTCGAGCGTATCGAGCGAGACATTCACGGTTCGCACACCGGCCGCGTGCAAGGCGGACGCCATGGGAACTCCAGGCGACGCCTCCCGGGCGAGCAACGTTCCATTCGTGGAGAATCCAACGTCATCGATGCCGGGGATACGACACAGCTCCGCGCAAAAGGAGAGCACGTTGCGGCGCGTGAGCGGCTCGCCACCAGTTACGCGCACTTTTCGCACACCGAGGCGTGAAGCGACGCGGACGAGGCGCAGTGTTTCCTCGAAGCTTAGGATGCCCTCGCGCGGGAGCCATTCCTGGAGTTCGCGGGGCATGCAATAGGTGCACCGTTCATTGCAGCGGTCAGTAATCGAGACGCGCAGATAGGAGATGCGATGTCCGAATGGGTCCTGCATGCGGCGCAACTTTATGGGCGCAGAGCCGTTCAATCAAGGTGTCTACTCACGTTGACGTAAACTACGGCGGTGATAATTGTTCCAAACTAATGCGGCACTTCATTCCCCGGACGCTCGCCGTTAGCACGATCGCGTCGGCGTTGCTTCTCTTCGGCGGTTGCTCGACGCCGCAGACGCGCATCTCAGAACGGCCGGAAGTTTACCAACGCCTGTCCTCCACGGATCAGGCGCTGGTCGCCCAGGGACGAATTCGCGAAGGGATGTCGCAAGACGCAGTCTACATCGCCTGGGGAGCACCGAACCAACGCGCGGTGGGCAGGAATCGGGGCAGCGCAGTAGAAACCTGGATCTATTTCGACACCGCCGCCGGCGACTATTACCCCAGCCCGTTTCTCTACGGTCCGTATGCCGGCTTTGGTTACGGCTATGGCTTCGGCGGCGGATTCGGTTACAGGGGATTGGGTTATGGCGGCGGGTTCGGTTATGGCGGGCGTGGTTACCGCCATCACCGGCGCGGCGGCTACGGCGGCTTCTATTACGATCCGTTTTTCGACCCCTTCTTTTATAACCGCACTTCAGTGGTGAGCTATCCCGAGCGGACGGTCTCTTTTGAAAATGGACGCGTGATCGCCTATCAGTATTTGCCTGCCCCTCGGTTTTATTAACGCGGAAGGCTGATAGCTGGCGCCGTGGCGCCGCAATTCGATGGCTTACTCTTCTTTCCGGCAATTTGTCGAAGCGCTCGACAAGGCCGGCGAGTTGAAGCGGATCGCGGAGCCGGTCGAGACCGACTTGCTGATTGCGGAATGGGCGAACCGCGAGATGAAGTCTCCGGGCGGCGGGAAAGCACTGCTTTTTGAGCGGCCTCTGGTGGAGGGGCGGGAATCGAAATTCCCCGTGGCAATCAACACGATGGGGTCCACCAGGCGCATGGCCCTGGCGTTGAAGCTGGAGAGTGTGGCCGATCTTGCACAGGAGATTCAACTTATCCTGAAAGCGAAGCCGCCGACCGATCTGCGGGAAGGCTGGAGCCTGCTTAAGCAAGGAATCAATCTGCTGCATGCGCGACCGAAGCGCGTGAAGGACGGGATCTGCCAGGAGGTGGTGCAACTCTTTGGCCAGGGCAGCCCCGGGATTTCGCTCGTCGATCTCCCGATCCTCAAATGCTGGCCCAAGGATGGTGGGCGTTTCATTACGCTTCCGAACGTGCACACACGCGATCCCGATTCTGGCGAACGTAATCTCGGCATGTATCGCATGCAGGTCTACGACGAGCGGACCACCGGCATGCACTGGCAGGTGCACAAGGTAGGCGCGCGGCACGGAAAGCGGTATTACGAACGAGGCGAGCGCATGCCCGTGGCCGTTTGTCTCGGCGGGGATCCGGCCTACACCTTCGCCGCGACCGCCCCTCTCCCCGATGGACTCGATGAGATTCTCTTTGCGGGCTTTATTCGCAAGAGGTCAGTGGAGCTGGTGAAGTGCAAAACAATCGACCTCGAAGTCCCGGCGGATGTCGACTTCGTCCTCGAAGGCTACGTCCAGCCTAATGAGAGTCGGCAGGAAGGACCTTTCGGCGATCACACTGGTTTCTACACCGCGATCGAGGATTATCCGGTGTTCCACCTGACGGCGATCACCAATCGGAAAGACGCTATTTATCCCGCGACGCTGGTCGGCATTCCACCGATGGAAGATTTCTACATGGGCGACGCGAGCGTGCGCGTGTTTCTGCCCGTGTTCAAAATGAACTTCCCGGAGCTGGTCGACATGACGCTGCCACCGGAGGGCGTTTTTCATAATCTGGTCTTCGTCAGCATCCGAAAGCAGTATCCGTATCAGGCTTTCAAGGTGATGCATGGGCTCTGGGGCATGGGCCAGATGATGTTCAGCAAATACATCGTCGTCGTGGATGAAGACTGCGACGTTCATAACACGAGCGAGGTTTTGTTTCGGTTGTGCGCGAACACCGATCCGGAGCGCGACAGCACCATCATTCGTAATCCCAGCGATTCACTCGATCATGCGCCGAGCACACAAAACATCGGCTCCCACATGGGCTTTGACGCTACGCAAAAATTGCCCGGCGAAAACTATCACCGGCAGTGGCCGGAGTTGGTGAAGATGACGGAGGAGGCGCAGCACCTGGTCGATGCGCTGCAAAAGAAAACGGGTTGATCCGGATCCCGAACCAACCCGCCTTCCAGAGTAGTAGTAGCTCAGCGTCAGGGCCTGCGAAACGGCCGACCCGTAGCCGGATCCCGCACCAGCGCGCCACGCGGAATTCCGCGCACATCGACGAGGGCATTCGGCGGATATGGGCTCCGAAGAAGTCCGGCTCGTCCTGTTCGCATCCCGTACGGATAATAGCCAGCTTCGTGGCCTTCATAATAGCCGCGCCGATCTGCGTCGATCGCCGCGCCGATCAAGGCACCTGCGCCCGCACCAATCGCGGCGCCGGCAAGTGCATTGCCAGCATCGCCGTGATGCCGGTAATAGCCGCGATGATGATGCCCGCCGACTGAGCTTCCGATGAGTGCACCGGTGCTCGCACCGACCAGCGCGCCTGTGCCCGTGGCGGTTTCACACGAGTTTAAAGTGAGGGTGGCGAGAGCTGCCATCCCGAGGATTGCTAAACGTTTCATGTTCATGATTGTATCCGATTCGGCTACCGCGCACCGTTCGGTTGCTACGGCAGCCGTGTGCGTTGACGAGGATTGCACGACGCGTATTCAACACCGGCGTGCACGAAGTCCCGGCGGAAGCGCCCGTGTGCCCGGACCATCTTAGCGCCATCCGAGCAGGTGCGGGAGAATCTGCCTCGCTTTCTGTAGGTGGTTAAGGCGGTATTCTTTTTCGAAAACGCAGAACCCATCGGCTTCGATTCGGCGCAGGAGCGTCCGGTAGATCGAAGCCATAATCTCGGCGGCGACCATGGACCGGCGTTCTTCGGGGGGGAGCAGTTCCGCGGCCTTGCGGTAGAAGGCGTGCGACCGCTCTGCCTGGAACTTCATCAGCGCAAGGAAACGCTCGTTTCGCTCCGCGCGCAGCATCTCAGCTTCCGAATAGCCGAACCGCGCCATCTCCTCCTGCGGCAGATAAATGCGGCCGAGACGCATGTCTTTGCCAATGTCGCGGATGATGTTCGTGGTCTGCAATGCCAGGCCGAGTTCGACCGCGTACTCCCGGCAGGCCGGGTTCCGGTAACCGAAAATCTCGATGCTGACGAGCCCGACCGCGCTGGCCACGCCATAGCAGTAAAGCCGCAGATCAGCGAACGTCGCGTAACGTGATATGCTCAGATCCATCTCCACGCCGGCGATGATTTCCTCGAGCATCGCGGGCGGGAGTTGATATTTCGCGATGAGGACGCGCACTCGAGCTGCGAGCGGATCTTCATTGTTCCCGGGCGCCGATAACCAACTCCGCCAAGCCGCCAGTCCCAACCTTTTTTCGTTCGCGTTTAGCTGCGTCGCATCCGCGAGGTCATCGATGACCCGGCAGAACGCGTAAAACGTGGTGATGTCCCTCCGCCGCTCCCGGTCTAACGAGACAAAAGCGAGGGCAAGATTGGACTTGCTCTGCCGCGTAATTTTCGCCGGGTCCACCGAAACAATGGTAGGGACGACGCGCACGCCGTCCAATCTGCGCGGCAGACGCAGCGCAGTATTTACCTCAATCGCAGCATTTACCTCAGTACTTGATCGCCGCTTCCTGATTCCTTCGTCCGGTTTCACACTGGCGAAACAAACAGACCCAGGAGGCCAGCAGCCAGCCTGTCAGGAGTCCGCGCGCAAGAACATAGAAGACTTTCCAGAGAATTGTGCCCATCACCCGATCAGCGATGGCGCTCCGCACGATCGCATCGCAGGCAGCCAGGAGGAAGAAGTGCAAGGCGCAGAAACCGATAAACCAGCCAAGGCGGACGGCATTTCGCTGAATGAACCGCCGGTGCGCGCGCAGCGCGGCGCGCAGGCTCTCGTTGTGCAGTGTGAGTGAAATCTGCACCGAACAAAAAACGATGATGAGCGCGCTCATAATAGAGCGCGCAACCGGCTGATAATCGAGCACTCCGGGCAGATCGATAAAATAGGCGAGCAGCAACGGCAGCCGGACGAGAAGGATACTCACCAGCACGACAATGCCGGCCCATTTCAAGACATGGCTAAAACGCCGGATGGCGAACTTAAAAAGCGCCCGTTCCCTGAAGCCGAGCCCCTTGGTCCAGGCAAGGCAGAGAGTGATGAGGTAGACTTGGATATAAACACCGAAGAGGTATTCGAAGACGAACGCAGCAGCATCGACGCTCGCCGAGATCTGCAGCAGTCCTCCCGCAGGCAGGACGGTACTCCAGGCTGGCAAACGCCAAAAGATGATGGGCTTGAAGAGCGAAGCGAGTGCGGCCAGCACAACCGCGAGGTAGATCAGGTAGCCCCAGGCGCGGAAGCGCAGGGCGAGCGCACGCAGCAAGGCGCCATGCAAACCGCGCCAGTTCAGCAGCAGCATAAGCGCTGCGACAACAGAGAGCGGGTAAGTGGTGGTGGCGTTATCGAAAATTCCCGCAACACCTTCCAGCACGGGCAGTGGCGTTTCGCGCCAGACTTCCGAGAGTGCCGGCCAATTCCAGCTCCGTATCTCTGTGATCTGGTTCAGGTCCAGATCGGAGGCGCGCTGCAGCGGCGTGAAAGTCGCGAATTGGAAAACGAAATATGCGAAGCCGAGGAGCGCGAAGGTCAGCCAGACGCGTTTGAAGCGCATGAGGCACCGGAAGCCGTCCCGCAGCGCGAGGCGCACTGGATTGAAAAGCAGAACGAGCAGATAGCCACCGCAAAGTCCGAGCAGCAGATAAGCACGCGGCATATTCTGCAAATTGTCAGCGAGCTGGAGCGAAGCAGGAGAGCGGGGCGACGGAGTATTGGAGTATTGGAAACAATTGCGCGCGGCCCACTACTCCGCTCCTCCATTACTCCACCACTCCATTACTCCATTACTCCATCAACCTTGCCCTAACGAATCAAACCAAAATGCGGAACAAAGGGCCAATAGACGAAGAGTCCCCGGCCGACGAGGTTCTCCTCCGGGACAGGGCCCCAATAACGGCTGTCGTAGCTGTTGTAGCTGTTGTCGCCCATCGCGAAATAGCGCCCTTCGGGGACTACGAACGGCGTCTCGGGATGGGCGAGAAAATCTCGCCCTTGAGCGTAGCCGCGGTACCCCTCTTGCGCCGCCATCACGCGACCAAAGCCCCGTCCCGGAGGCGGCGTGCCATTGATGTAGAGCATCGGAGAACGGATCTGCATCTGATCGCCGGGCAATCCCGCAAGCCGCTTGATGTAAAATGGGGCGCCAGTTTCGGGATCGACTTGGATCATCGGAATGCCGTTGGTCTTGAAGACGAAGACGTCACCGCGGTGAGGCTTGACGAAATTGTAGCTGAATTTGTCGACGAAGACCTGATCACCGGTGTCAATTGTCCCACGGGCGATCACGTCACCGCGACGATAACGATTTCCGGGTGCGACCTTAAAATCCTGCCGGAGCGTTTCCGGGGCGGCGTAGACGAGAAACCTTTGCCGCTGGCAAATGATGCGGGAGAAAGTGAAAAAGAAGGCGAACTTCTGCGGCACGATCTGCTCGACCCGGTCATCTTCTTTCGAGACGACGTTGATGTAGTTGCGGCCGCGAAGGAAGAATTCGGCAACCTGCTGTACGATGTTCGGCGCCGGTTCATTCATGGGATGGCCGATGATGCCGTTGAGCGTTGGTTGCATCGAGCCAGTGGGTATCTTGAATGGCTGCAGAAAATATGAACGAATCCCGACCGCCACGATGATCGCGACGAGAACAACTTCGCAGTTCTCCCGCCAGTGCGACTCCCAGGTGACGGGCGTCAGCTTGTGCAGTTTGCCATCCAGCGCCTCCGCCTCCGCTTTGATCCGGTCACCCTTCTTTTCGCGCAACGCGCGATCGAGAGAAGTGATGCCGGATTCGATCTCGGCGCGCTCCGCGTCTTTGAGCACGTCTTTTTTATAACGAAGATACTTTTGCGCATGCCGCAGCAGCAGTCTGCTGTGTTTGACGTAACGCGGAGTAAACATGGGAACGGGACGGACGCTAGCTGAAGGCAGCGGTTTTCAAAACCGGAACTTGCGAGGTAGGCATCGGGAGCGGGGTTCCGGCCGTGCGCCAAGCGCGAAACTCAGACGAGGCTTTCGGACGCCAGATCGCAGCGGTGATCTTCAGTTTCAAACTGGATCGTGACATGCTGAACCTCAAACCCTTGCAGCACTTCTCCAGCACAGAGGAATCGCAATCGATCGACCGTGCGACTAAATGCGCGGTCAGTGCGGTTTCGGTAGTGCTCATTGGCCAAATATGAAGGTCATGCACGGCGGTCACGTTTGGTAAACCTGCGAGGTACTCCTTCACCTTCGCTAACTCCATCCCTCCGGGAACGGCTTGGAGCGCGAGATTCACCGAGTCGCGCAGCAATCCCCACGTTCCGGCGACGATCACTGCGGCGATGGCGAGACTAACGACCGGGTCGATCCAATGAAATCCAGTCCACAGGATCGCGAAGCCGGCAACAACGACACCGGCCGAGACCGCCGCATCGGCCATCATGTGCAGGAACGCCCCGCGGATGTTCAGATCACCCTTGCGCCATGACATGAACATTAACGCGGTCGCCGTATTGATCGCGATGCCGACCAACGCAACCCAAATCACAATGTTGCCGCCAACCTCGGCGGGTTGATTGAAACGACGGATCGCCTCCCACGCGATCGCGCCCACCGAGACGAGGAGGAAGATCGCGTTGAAGAGGGCCGCGAGGATCGAGGAGCCTCGTAAGCCATAAGTCCGGCGTTGGGTCGGCGGAGTTCGCGCCAGCGCGCTGGCACCCCAGGCAAGCAGGAGCCCGAGAACGTCGCTGAGGTTGTGTCCCGCATCCGCCACCAGCGCGAGGGAGTGCGCCCGGAGGCCGAAGACAAGCTCGACGACGACAAAGCTCAAATTGAGACCGACGCCGATGGCGAATGCTCGGCCGAAGTTCTTGGGAGCGTGATCATGGGCACCGCCTGCAGCGTGGTCGTGTTTCATACGTTAGTCGGCTAACTTGGCCGCACGCGCGCGGCTGAGAATTTCCAATGCTTCGCGCACCCGCATCGCGTAAGGCCGACTACGGCGGCGGATATCTGGAAACGCTCCTTCTCATGCAGGGAGATTTCCTTTTTTGGTGGGCTCAGGTGTTGCGCGCAGAAGACGCAATGCGTTCGCGATTACAACAAGCGTTGCGCCGGTATCAGCAGCAATCGCCAGCCAGAGGCTCGTCTGGCC
>JACDBM010000282.1 GCA_013694945.1 Chthoniobacterales bacterium | reverse complement strand
GAACTTCGCCCGCGTCACCACTGAACTGCTGAGCGACAACTTCGACACTTTGCTCCTTTGTCCAATTAACGAAATCTCCTTCTTTTCATGGGCCGGTGGTGAAGGCGGGATCTTCAATCCGTTCGCGCAAAAACGCGGCGATGAGATGAAACGTCAGCTCGTGCGCGCGACGATAGAAGCGATCACCGCGATCCGAGAGGTGCACTCGGCGGTGCGTTTTTGCCAGATCGAACCGATCATCAACGTGGCTGCGAGCGAGCTGCGGCCTAACGAATGGAGAGCGGCTCAAGTGCAGCGGGAAAGCCAGTTTGAAACCTGGGACATGCTTCTTGGTCGGGCCGCGCCGGAACTTGGCGGAAGCGACTCATCCATAGATCTGATCGGCGTAAACTATTACATCCACAATCAATGGATTTATCCCGGCGGGCACGGCTCCGTGCTTGTTCCCTCAGATCCCCGTTATCGCCACGTTCGCGACATGCTTCAGGAAATTCACGCGCGCTACGGCAAGCCTCTCTTTGTCGCCGAAACCGGGATCGAAGACGAAACGCGCCCTGCTTGGTTGCGTTACATGTGCAACGAAGTTTACGCGGCGTTGGCCGCGAACGTCCCAATCGAAGGTCTCTGTTTATATCCCATCCTCAACCATCCTGGGTGGGAGGACGATCGCCACTGCTTCAACGGCCTCTTCGATTACGCGAATGACGAAGGAGAGCGCAAAGTCTTCGAACCGTTAGGCCAGGAGCTCTTTCGCCAGCAGGAGATCGCAGCTGCGCTCCGCAGCGGGCGTGAGCGGTTTGTCGATCGTTCGACGGACACCTCTGCGCTCGACTGGGCCGCACACGTGATGGAAGACTTGACCGACGCCAGCAGGTCGACTGACCTTCCGCCGCAGCCGAGTTAGAGTCGGGATGACTCCGGCGCCTACTCTCGAATCGCGGCGGCTACATCCGCAGGGAGCCGAAATCCTCGAAGGTGGTGTTCACTATCGGACGTGGTGTAAACACGACCACGCGTCCGTCCTCATTCTGGACGAGCGCATGGAAGTGCGGCGCACAATTCGACTGCGGTCTGAGCGCGGCGATTACTTCAGTGGCTTCGACGACCAGGGTGGAGCGGGAGATCTCTACCGGTATTGCTTCGACCAAGAACGAAGTTGGCCTGATCCGGCCTCACGCTTTCAGCCGACGGGCGTGCACGGTTCGTCGCTGGTCGTTGACCCGGCGACGTTCCGCTGGACGGACCAAACGTGGGTTGCGCCTCCCTGTCCGGAACTCGTCCTTTACGAACTGCATATCGGCACGTTTACCCCGGAGGGTACGTTCCGGGCCGCGATCACGAAGCTGGATCATCTCGTTAGGCTGGGCGTCAATGCGATCGAGATCATGCCGGTAGGCGACTTCGCCGGCGAGCGGAATTGGGGCTACGACGGAGTTTTGCTCTACGCTCCGGCGCGCACATACGGAAACCCCGACGACTTGCGCGCCTTGGTGGACGCCGCGCATGGGCGGGGGCTCGGGATCATTCTGGATGTGGTCTATAACCACATGGGTCCAGAAGGAAACTATTTGGGCGTTTACCACCCTGAATACTTCAGTCCCGAACACAAAACACCCTGGGGCGCCGGGCTGAATTTCGCGCAAGAGACCGTGCGTGAATTTGTCGCCGGGAACACCATTTATTGGATGCGCGACTTTCACATCGACGGGTTTCGTCTCGATGCGACGCATGCGATTCTGGATTCATCCGAAGAGCACATTCTCGCGGAAATTTCAGAACGCGTGCACGAGGCAGGAGGCTTTCTCATTGCAGAGGACGACCGGAATGCGCCCGAAGTGCTGCGACGCGTGAATGAAGGGGGCCTCGGTTTCAACGGCGTCTGGTCGGATGATTTTCATCACGTTGTGCGCGTTGCGCTCACGAGCGAACGTGAAGGTTACTACGAGCATTTTTGCGGAACGCCGACGGAGCTAGCCGAGACTTTGCAGCACGGCTGGCTCTTCCGCGGTCAGCGGATAAGGAGGGACGGCAAATTGCGCGGCGGTGAATCAATCCAGTTCGATCCGGAGCGATTCGTCTACTGCATCACGAATCACGACCAGGTGGGGAACCGTGCGTTCGGCGAGCGGCTCGGACAAGTGATCGAGCCGGCCGCATATCGCGCCGCCTCCGCGCTGCTCTGTCTTGTCCC
>JACDBM010000264.1 GCA_013694945.1 Chthoniobacterales bacterium | reverse complement strand
AATGAAAACCCCTACGGACCCTCGGCAAAAGCACTGAAGGCCATAACCGAGAGTTTTCATCTGGCCTGCCGTTATCCTGATGATGAAGCCGATTTGCTCGTAGACGTTCTCGCGAGAAGTGACGGCGTCAGCCCGGATCAGATTCTACTCGGCGCTGGATCGGGTGAGATTTTGAAGATTTGCGCGACCGCCTTCACCGGGCCGCCTGAGGGAGGCAGGCTTGTCGTGGCCGATCCCACCTTTGAAGCCATTGCCGGGCACGCGAGTCGTCGCGGCGCGGAGGTCGTGAAAGTTCCGCTGACCGACAGCTTCGCCCACGACCTCGCGAAAATGGCCTCAGCAGCGAGCGGCGGCCTTGTTTACCTCTGCAACCCGAACAATCCCACCGCCAGCATCACGCCGAAAGATGAGGTCCGCGACTTCATCGCCAGTGTGCCGCGCCAGACGACGATTCTCGTGGACGAGGCCTACCATCATTACGTCGACAGCCCCGATTACGAGAGCGTCATCCCGCTGATCACGAATCATTCGAATCTGATCGTGGCGCGCACGTTCTCGAAGATCTACGGGATGGCCGGAATGCGTTGCGGCTATTGCATCGGTGCATCCGAAACGATCGAACGAATGCGGCCGCATCAACTCTCCGACAGCGTTAACATCGCGGCGCTCGTCGCGGCGACCGCCAGCGTAAATGATCCCGAGCGGGTCGCAAAGGGCCGCCGACTAAACAGCGACGCGAAGGCATTTACTTTAACCGAGCTCGATTCGTTAGGCTACCAGTCGATCCCGTCGCAAGCCAACTTCATCATGTTCGACCTCAAAAAGCCGGTCGTTCCGCTGATTGCCGCGATGAAACAACGCAAGGTGCATGTCGGCCGCTTGTTCCCGGCTCTGCCGACTCACATGCGACTGACCATCGGCAAGCAGGCCGAGATGGAGGCGTTCCTGTCAGCGTTCCGGGAAGTGATGGTTTGAGGAGCGCAGGCTACCGTCTGTGGTGTCTCGGCAGCTTGCCGAGATGAACTGCTAATCCCGGGTTCGCTACGCGAATGTTGCCGGCAAGCTGCCGGCAACGGCAGGCTGGCAGCCTGCGCTCCCCAGACATTCCAAAACCTTCATCGCTGCATTATGCCCCGGAATGCCGCTGACGGCGCCCCCGCGGCTTGCGGTGGAACCGCAGAAGAAGACCTTTTCGTATTCCGTTTCCACACCCCACGTGCCGACTTGATCCCTTTCATCGGCGAAAGGAAATGTGAGCGCATTTTGAAAGATATTGCCGTGGTAAAGACCAAGCGCGTCTTCGACATCGACCGGGGTTTTTCCTTCGATGCAAAGGCTGCCATCGCGCGCCACTGCAAGGCAGTCTTCCAACGGCTCCGCCAGCCAGGCGTTGAAGCCTTCCACAAATCTTTTTTGCGCAGAGTCTCGCATCGCAGCGTTGTTCCCGGCAAAGAGTGGCCAGGGCGTATCGAGGCCGAAGAGTGTCATCGTCTGAAAACCCTGCGCACGTAGTTCCGGCGAGAGAATGCTGTCGTCGGTCAGCGTGTGGCAATAGACCTCGCACGGCAGGTTGTCAGGGAGGCGGCCCTGCGATGCCTGCGCGTAGCTGAGCTTCATCTGCTCGTAACCTTCGTCGCAATGGAACGTTCCGCAGAAGGCCTCCGCCGCGGAGGGGCCGGTCGCCTTTAGCTTCGGCAAACGACGCAAAAGCATATTGATTTTGAAGACCGAACCTTCATCCGTTGCGTCTGGTTTGTGCGTTATTCCAAGCAGTTTCGACAAGACGTTGCGGCCAAAGTTAACGAGCAGAAAATCAGCGTCGACGGCGTGCCGTTTCCCATCTCTTTCGAACTCGAGGGTTCGGTTCGCTGGCGTGAGGTCGAGGTTTTGCAGACGGACATCTGTCAGGATCTCCGCGCCGCGTTTCCTCGCCCCGTATTCCAGCTCGCGTGCCACCGCGCCCATTCCGCCGACGGGCACTTTCCATTCGCCGGTTTTGTTGCCGATGAGGTGGTAAAGAAAACAGCGATTTTGCAGCAGCGTGTCGTCGTGTGGATGCGTCGAAACGCCGATCTTCGCATCCGTGAAAACAAGGCCGCGGACGAGATCGTCCTGCAAATAGCGCTCGATCGCTTGACCCAGCGGTTCCTCCGCGAGGCTGCGCCACGCCTCCCTTGCCAGAGCATCACCGTCGAAGCGCTGCCGAAAGTCTTCCTTGGCGACGAGAGGCTCCAGCAGGCTATCCCAGGTGTGCTCCGCGAAGACGCGCGACAGGTGATAGAAGCCCTTCATCTGCTGGTACTCGGTCTTGCTTCCGGTCAGCTCGAACATCGACTCGCGGCTCTGCTCTTCATCGACATTGCTCAGGAGCAAGCCGCGCTCGCGACCCTCCTTGACGTAGGGCGTGAACGATCCCGTTGCTCGCCTGCGCAACTCGAGTTTCAGTCCCAGATCGCGGATGATCTTCTCGGGAAAGAGGCTCACCAGGTACGAGTAGCGCGACAGGAGCGCATCGTAATCAGGGAACACCTTCTGCGAAGTAGTCGCGCCGCCGATGTAATCATTCTTCTCCAGGAGAAGAACGCTTAACCCAGCGCTCCCGAGATAACTTGCCGCCACGAGTCCGTTGTGGCCCGCCCCCAAAATGACAACGTCGTACTTAGTCTTCACAAGGTTCGGATCGGGAGTCCCGTGGTCGTCCCATGCTTCTATCGCATCTTAGCTGCGATTGTCGGCTCAACGATAGAAAAAGCGATGATTGCTATCCCAACAGAGCGGCGTCGCTACGGACCGCATCGCGCTGCTGATTGCGGGCAAGCTCGGTTGCAGCATCAGGCACAACCTTGTTTTCATGCTGGCGAACGCGCTTCTTCCCTCGACGGCGAGCTCCGCCTAACGATACGCTGAATCTGTGCGTGCACATCGGTGGTTGTGGGTCGCGCCTGCCCTCCTCTTTCTCGTTTCTTCCCGGGCCGCCGATCATTCCGTCGAACCAATTACGTCGCGCATCGAGCGTGAGTCTGTGCAATCGAGCGCGCTGGCTGCGGTTGGCTACAGCAGGCGTTTGCATGCCTTGGAGATCGAGTTTCGGGACGGCCTTGTCTATCGCTATCTCGAAGTGCCGGTCCGCATCCATTGTGGATTGATATCTGCAGACTCGAAAGCTCGCTTTTATAACAAACAGGTGCGTGGCAGATACCGCTGCCTCCGCGTCCGGCCGAGGCATCTTCAATGAAAAGACAAAAGCCGGTTCGGCGTCAGATTTTTGTTTTCACGCCCGAAGAAAAGAAAGCGGTCTGCTGTGTAATCGCCGCACTTCTTCTCGGTCTGGCCACCAAGCACTACCGCGCAACGCATCCGCGCCCGCCGCCACCGCTTACCGCCAGCCAGCAGCGCGCCGCCAAGATAGCGGAACGAACCGCCGCCGCTCGAGCCAAATCTGCTCGGGGC
>JACDBM010000256.1 GCA_013694945.1 Chthoniobacterales bacterium | reverse complement strand
TGGGGAGTCGGTTCACTGCTCCGGCTGTTCCAAGTTGGCAATCTGCAAGCGTACTCGTTCCTCTTCGGCCTCGGCATCGTCGGTCTCATCTACTTCACCGTTTTTCGATGATTCTGCTCTTTATCGTCTTCTGCCCGGTAATCGCAGCGCTCGTAATCTGCGCGGGGGCACCGGCGCGGCGGACTGCACTCGGGGCGTCGGCTTCCATGCTCCTCGCAGCGGCCGGTGCCTTCCTCGCGTTTGATCATGCGGAGCAGGGTTTCAACTTCGTCACTTCCATGCCGATCAGCTCGGAGTGGCGTCTGAGTTTCACGCTCGGACTCGACGGCCTTAGCATGATCATGGTCCTGCTGACGGCAATCGTGACGCTCGCCGCGGTGTGGTTCACCGGGAAGATTGTGCGACACGAAAACGCGTTCTATGCCTGCCTGCTTCTCATCTCCGCGGGTGCGATGGGAGCTTTCGCCTCGCTCGATTTGTTTTTCTTCTATGCCTTTCATGAGCTCGCGCTCATCCCGACGTTTCTGCTCATCGGAATCTGGGGCAGCGGCAATCGTTTTACGGCGGCTTGGAAGGTCACGATTTACCTGGCTACCGGCAGTTTCATCCTGCTTCTCGGGCTGATTCTCCTTTATCGGAGCGTGCCGGAAGCTGCTCGCAGTTTCGATCTGCGCGTTTTGCAAACGGCTGCGGCCGCCGGTCAGATCCCCGTCGAAGCGCAACGTCACATTTACCTGCTGCTGCTGATCGGTTTCGGCATTCTCATCTCGCTTTTTCCGTTCCATACCTGGGCGCCTGAGGCTTACGCCTGCGCTCCTGCGCCGGCCGCGATGTTGCACGCCGGCGTTCTGAAGAAATTCGGGCTTTACGGCTTGTTGCGAATTGCGGTGCCGATGCTGCCGGAGGGCGCACGGCATTGGGCTTGGCTGCTTATGATTCTGCTGCTCGGCAATATTATCTACGTGGGCCTGGTGACGATCGCGCAAAAGCGGCTCGATTGGATGCTCGGCTACTCGAGCGTGATGCACATGGGCTACATTTTTCTCGGCATCGCGAGCGCGAATCTTCTCGGCATCAACGGCGCCGCGATCCTGATGTTTGCGCATGGACTTTCGATTGCGCTGCTCTTTGCGGTAGCGGGCCAGGTGCGGGAACGCACAGGCACTCTCGTCCTGGCGGATCTCGGCGGGCTGGGGCGAGTGATGCCACTCGGAGCGTTTGCTTTCGGGCTGGGCGTATTTGCGTCAATCGGTCTGCCCGGTTTTGCCAACTTCAGCGCGGAGGTACTGGTTTTTTTCGGCGCGTTTCGGAACGGCGCAGACTTCGGTGGATTCCATGCCTTCCAAATCGCCACGCTCCTCGCGCTTTGGGGCGTGGTGATCTCCGCCGTCTACATGCTGCGCGCCTATCGCGCGACTTTCATGGGCACGATCTCCGAGCAATGGCGTTCTGTGGCGGACCTGCCTGGTCGGCTGCGTACGCCGATTGCCTTGTTGGCTGTCGCGCTGCTTTGGCTCGGCTTTTTCCCACAGACATTTGTCCGGATTCTGGTGCCAACGTTCCGCAACTATTTTCCGACGAGTAGCGCGCAGTTCGCCCGATCCGGAGACTCGGCTTACACCGTCCGATGATCAGCGCGCCTGCCCTAGAGATCGCGGTGCTTCTCCTCGGGCTCTTCGTCCTCCTGGTCGAAGCGTTCGCAACGAAGATCGAGAAGCGGACACTGGCGATGATCGCCATCGTCGGACTGGCTTGTGTGCTTTGCGCGAGCTTCTTCCTCGCGCCCGCACCAGCCGCGGCCGCAAGCGGCTTTTGGTCGTTCTACAGCGCTGATCCGCTCGCTCTCTTTTTCAAGCGTTTCGCGCTCGTGACCACCATTCTCGTGCTGATCATGATGATCGACTACGCGCCGATCGTGCGCCAATCGATCCATGGCGCGACGCACCAATCCGGACTGGGCGAGTTTTTCGCCCTGCCCCTCTTCACCTGCGTGGGGCTCATGTGGATGGCGGCAGCGGTCGACTTTGTCATGATCTTCGTCTCGCTCGAAGTAGTGACGATGTCGTTCTACGTGCTCGTCGCTTTCACCAGGCGCAATCCGTTCTCGCTCGAAGCAGGAGTGAAATACCTCATTCTTAGCGCGCTCTCGACCGCCTTTCTGGTTTACGGGATTACCTGGATCTTCGGCGTGACAGGAGAGACGAATCTCGATCGCGTTGCGGCTGCCCTGGGCGCGGGCGGCGTTGAAGAAGGGCCCGTGCTCCTCGGCATGTCGCTGGTGCTGGTGGCGCTCGGTTTCAAGATCGCGGCGGTCCCATTTCAAATCTGGGTGCCCGACGTGTATCAAGGCGCGCCCACGCCCGTGACCGCGTACTTATCGGTAGGATCAAAGGCTGCGGGCTTCGTCGTGCTCCTTCGTGTCCTGGGTCCGTTTTTCATCTTGCCGCAAATCCAGAGGCTGCTCGTGTGGGTGGCTGTGCTCACGCTGCTCTACGGCAATCTCGCCGCTCTCCCGCAGACGAATCTCAAACGACTGCTCGCTTACTCGAGTATCGCGCATGCAGGGTATCTGCTGATCGGAGTCGTGTCCTTCTCGGGTGCGGCGGTCGCCTTCTACCTCGTCTCCTATCTGCTCATGACAATCCTGAGCTTTGCGGTCCTGGTCGTGGTAGCGAATCAAACCGGCGATCAGATCGAGAACTTTAACGGCCTCTCGAAACGTTCGCCTTTCCTTTCCCTGGCGATGCTGGTCGCGATGGCTTCGCTCGCGGGCGTCCCCTTCACCGCGGGATTTTTCGGGAAGTTCTTCATCTTCGACGCGGCGATTCGACAGCAGCAAACGGCGCTTGTGATCGTGGGCGTCATCACTGTTGCCTGCGGCTTCTATTACTACCTCAAGGTCGTGCGAGCGATGTACTGGGAAACCTCGACGAGCGACGAAGCGGTTCCGCTGAGCGGTCTCTCACGCGCGACGATGATCGCGCTCATGGCTGCGATCATCGCCTTGGGCGTTTATCCTCAGCCCGTTCTGAACGCGCTCCGGCCCGCGACCCGCTCCCCGGCCTCCGCAGCTCGGTAACGGTCGCTCAGCTAATCGCTCAACTCGACGTTCCAGTAGGCGAGATCGACAAAGTGTCGCCAGCTTTCGTGGTGCTGCGACGAGAACGTCACGTGCACAAACGGCCGCCACTTCGGCCGCTTCGGTCTTCGGATTAACGTCATGTGCGCTTGCTGCGGGAGCCGGTTGCCCTTTCGCGTATTGCACGGAATGCACGAGCAAACCACATTTTCCCACGTGGTCAGTCCGCCTTTATCGCGCGGCAGCACGTGATCGAGATTCAATTCACTGCGCTCGAAAACATGACCGCAGTACTGACACGTGTTCTTGTCGCGTTCGAAAACATTGTGTCGCGTGAACTTCACTTCCTTCTTCGGCAGCCGATCGAAAAGCAGAAGGACAATCACGCGGGGGACACGAATCTTCCAGGAGATGGTCGTGACCATCTCGTGTTCCGGCGCGGTGACGGAGAAGTCGCGCCAGCTTGCGAAATCATGCGTCAGAAAATTGTTCGCGGGATCGGAGGAGACGACTTGCGCGTGGCCTTGGTAAAGGAGGGCAAAAGCGCGCCGCGCCGAGCAAATATTGACCGCCTGCCAAAGGCGGTTCAGGACGAGGACTTGACTATCAAGCAGCGCGTTCAGAAACTTCGCGCGACCGATACCATTGCGCGTTTCTGCTGTCAACGTGACAAATGGATGGCGAAGGCGCGGGCGATTGTTGATGCGGCGCCGCAGATAACCGAAAAGCGTGCGCCTCGCCCGCAGTGTCGTGCCTCGCTACACTCTTGAGTTCTTTGATGGACGGGCGTGACGACGGCCGAGAGCATTCTTCCAGAACACTCACAACCGCCGCGCGAGCGGCCTCGGCTTGACGAAATTACCAGGCGCACGTTTCTCGTCGTCCGGCGTCGCCCCCGCGGAATTGGCGAATCCTTGTTCCTCGGCAGGCAGGAACTTTTTGAACAGGTTCTTATCGATCGCTTTCATGAAAGCTTCATGCGGCGACACGATTCCCTTCTGGAGTAACGCCCAGATTGCGTCATCCATGAACTGCATCCCCTGCCCTTTGCCCGCGACGATTACGTCCTGTAGCTTTTGCGTCGCTCCCTCGCGGATGATGGCCGAGACGGCGGCATTGGCGATCAGAATCTCGTTCACGGCCACCCGCCCGCCGCCCGCTTCCGGTGTCTTCTTCAGCAGCAACTGCGCGAGCACGCCCCGGAGGGAATTCGCCAGCATCGTGCGCACCTGCGCCTGTTTGTTGGCCGGGAAGACGTCCACCATGCGATCTACCGTTTTGCGCGCATTATTCGTATGCAGGGTTCCGAAAACGAGCAGGCCGGTCTCCGCCGCGGTCAACGCCAGCGAGATAGTCTCGAGATCGCGCATCTCGCCCACGAGCACGATGTCGGTGTCGGAACGCAGCGCCGCCTTCAAGCCCGCCGGAAACGAAGCGGCGTTGGCCGGCACTTCCCGCTGCGTGATCACGCTGCATTTATTGTCATGCACGAATTCAATCGGCTCCTCCACCGTGACGATATGACGGGAGAAACTCTCGTTGATGTAGTCAATCACGGCAGCCAGCGTGGTCGATTTTCCCGAGCCCGTCGGCCCGGTCACCAGGACGATTCCGCCACGCAGGTTCCCAAACTCCTGCACCACCGCCGGAATCCCAAGCTCCTCGAGCGTCGCAATTTTCGTCGGAATCAAGCGAAAGACCGCTCCATAGCCGTTTGCTTGTTTTAGAAAATTGCAGCGGAAGCGGGAATGCTCATCCATCTCATACGCGAAATCCAGATCACCCCGCTCTTCGAAGAGGCTCCAATTGTGTGGGCCGGCAATCTCGCTCAGCATGTAGGCTGCTTCGTCTCGCGTGATTAGCTCGGTGCGAATGGGCGCCACGTCGCCATGCTTGCGCATCTTCGGAGGCTGTCCTTCGCCGATGTGCAGATCAGACGCGCCTTCCTCGACGAGGACGTTGAAGAAGAGATCGATGTAAGCCATTGGACGAGTCGGCTCAGCGGCCAATTACAGTCGCTGCGGGCGTGCCTCGCGCATAGAGGCACGAAGGCTGAGAATACAAAGCAAGGCGGTCGTGTTCTGACCAACGTTCATGGTCTGATGTGAGCCAATTCTGCTGTCTCATCGACTGTTCGCCGCTTCATCTCGCGACGTGCTGTCGCATCATCTGCTTCTGCTCCGCGCGCGCGTACGCCTCATCGCCGCTGATAACTCCGCGATCGTACAGGTCGATGAGCGCGTCATCCATCAGCTGCATGCCTTGTTTTTTTCCCGTCTGGATAATGCCGGGGAGCATGTAGGTCTTTGCTTCGCGGATGACATTCGCAACCGCGGGGGTGTTTGTGAGTGTCTCGAGAGCGAGCGCCCGACCGGTCCCATCCGCCCGCGGTACTAATTGTTGGCTCAGGATGCCGCGTAACGACTCGCTCACCATCATTCGGACCTGCTCCTGCTGATCAACCGGGAAAACGTCGAGCAGCCGATCGAGCGTGCGCGAAGCGTTCCCCGTGTGCAGCGTTCCCAAAACAAGATGCCCCGTTTCGGATGCGGTAATCGCGAGGGAAATCGTCTCCAGATCGCGCATCTCGCCGACCATGATGACGTCCGGATCTTCGCGCAACGCCCCCCGAAGCGCAGCGCTGAAGGAGGCCGTGTGCGTGTGCACTTCGCGCTGGGTGATGTGACAGCCTTTCGCCTCGAACATGTATTCAATCGGGTCTTCGAGCGTAATGATGTGCTCCCGACGTTCCGTGTTTACCTGCTCGATCAGGGCAGCAAGAGTCGTGGACTTGCCGCTGCCAACTGAGCCGGTCACGAGGATTAGTCCATTCTGATATCGCGTCAGAAGCTTCAGGTGCTCAGGCAGCCCGAGCTCGTCCATCGTGCGCACCTTCGTGTTGATAATGCGGAAGACGAGCTCGAGGCCGAGACGCTGGCGCACGACACTGGCGCGAAAGCGCCCGAAGTCCGTCGCGTAAGCGAAGTCCGCGTCGCCGCGTTCCTGGAGCTGCGCTCTCTGGAGCTCGGGCAGAAAACCATCGGCCAGGGCAGCCGTCTCTCCCTCGGTAAGCCGCGGTGCATCGGGCCACATCGCCTTCAACTTTCCGTTCAAGCGCCAGATCGGCGGCGCATTTACGCCCAGGTGAATGTCGGAAGCGCCGGCTTGCTGACCGAGGGCCAGATATTGGCTAACGTGCGTAAGCGCAGCCGGTGCGAGCTCCATCGTTGTGGCTTCTACACCCATGCGGGAAAATTCATGCGCTCGACAGAGATTCCCCGGCTGCGCCGCGAATGACAAGCCGCTTCACGCAGAATTCGGCAGTGAATTCTAATCACCTTCGCAAACGATCCGGAAGCCGAGATCATTGCAGGAATAACTGGCAACATTCCACCCTCGCGCGCTTGCGCGCAGGCTGTTGAATCGCGATTTCCAACTGCCCCCGCGATAAACTCGCTTTGCTCCGGAGGTGGCACCCCGGGGGTTCGCGCGCGGCGTGCCACGATAGGTCTCGAAGTAGTCGACGCACCATTCCCATACGTTACCCGCCATGTCCTCCACTCCGAACGGACTCACGCCCAGGGGGAAGGCACCGACTGGTGAGCTCTCCGGGTAACCATCGTTGATCTCTCGATCGCTCCAGGCGAAAACGGTGTTCCTGTCCGCGAAATTACCGAGATCTCCGCGCCCTTCGTGGTTGCCCCACGGAAAGCGCCGCCCGTCGGAACCACGCGCGGCAAATTCCCATTCCGCTTCCGTCGGCAGACGGTATTTCTTGCGCTCGCGCGTCGAGAGCCACTGACAATACTTCATCGCCTCCAAACTGCTCACGTAGACCACCGGATGCCGATCCCCGGCACCGGGTGAACGTTTCCGCGCATGCGCCGGATCGAACTGCTCATACTCGGCATTTGTGATCGGAAAACGGGAGATGTAGTAGCGGCTCAGCGTTACTCGTGTGAGTGGTCGCTCGTTTGGCCCCGCATCTACCGCATCGCTCCCCATCACGAAGGTTCCCGCCGGGATGAAGAGCATCTGTGCTCCGGCCGAAGTCCTGAACGGCCGCAGATTTTCGTTCGAACCAGGCGCCGGCGTGGCTCGGGCCACAGTTACCGCTGGTGCGGCCTCTGGCGGGAGTTTAGCAGCAGCAGGCACGGGTGGGATGGAGGGGGCGGAGTTCGAGCTGGAGGCGGCGCCATGCTTGGCGGCCTCATCAGCTTCCTCGAGATAAACGTCCACAAGGTCCTCGGCGTCTCCCGGCTCGATCCCGAGATTCGCCGCCATGTTCACGAACGCATCGCGCGTTTCGTTCGACATCCCTTCGCTGTCCAGCGCCGTCAACCGTAACATCCGGAGAAATTCCTGTTCCGGGCTAAGCGCCTGCCGCGTAGCACGGCGACCCGATGTTGGTCTGGCATGACGCGGCACGCCCGGCGGAGGCGGTCGCTGCGCGCCGCTCTCCTGCAATTCGGCTTCGATGTAGCCGCGTATTTGCTCCTCGTCCAGGCCGTGATCCTGCCCGAAGCGAAGCAAGCTCTTCTCTTCTTCCGGTCCCAAAATTCCATCGGCGATCGCGAAGGTCAGGTACTTATGGAACTCCACGATTGCCAGCTCCCGCGCGTGCGCGGCGAGATCGTCATCCACCTGCCGGCGGCGCTCCGGATCGAGCAACTCGACGCGCGCCTCGGTGAGATAGCGCGATGATTCTTCCAGCCCCGGCCGCAGAAGCTGCGCGAGCGGATTACTAGGCTGATTTTTTAGCGGCAGCTTTTTCTGCCACCAACGAAGCAGCTCACGGCAATGTTCTTCGATGATCTCATTGCTCGGGTTCCTTCTCGGATCGAGACAGAGGCGCTCATAGAAATTAGGCGAGTTGTACTTGCTCCAGCCATCCCACTTATTGGGATCATCCGGGAAGGGCAGTGGACCCTGAGGATTTACGTCCAGCATCTTCAGCTGACGTTGAGAGCGGCCAGACCTGCCTTCGCCTGCGCGACCTCATGCGGCGCGAGTCCGGTGTTTCTCTCGATGGAAATCTTGGTCTCGTTGCCGCAGGCCTGGACCGCGACTTCCAGGATCTGATTCGCATTGTACTCGTAGACGAGCTCCACCGGTGATCCCTTCGGCAGGAATGGCGGGAGCTCGACGTCGCACGTGCCGAGAGTAACACACTCGCCGGGCAGCGAACTCTCTCCCTCCACGATGCGAACCACCGCCCTGGGCATGTTGGCGCTGGCGGTGCCGAAGTAGTTCTTCGCCGTTGCCGGCATGGCGGTCATTTTTCTGATCATCGGAAAGACGTATTCCTCGAGCTGACGATCATCCCAAAGCACGACGCCAAGCGTATGCGAAGTGATGTTTGTGATCTGCATCAAGGCGCCGTCGTGAGACGAGAACTGCTGACGCGTTTCCTCGGGCAGCATTTTTTCTCCGGATTTCTCCTCCTCGTCCAGCATCAGCAGAATGGCCTGGATCGTGGCTCCGATCGCGACCGCTTCGTCCGGATTCACCTCGTTTCCGAGCGGCACGGGCGAGAGTTTGGCGATCATCTCCCGCACCATGGGCATCCGCGTCATCCCGCCCACAAGCAGAACCTTGTCCAGATCCGACCACTGCATCTTGGCTTCCTGCATGACAATCTCGCAAATGGTCTTGCATCGCTCGACGAGATGCTGTGTCCGCTTCTCGAACTCCGCGCGCGTCAGCTCCACCTTTACGCTCTTTCCGTTATAGCTATGCACAATCGCCGTCCGCTCACGGCTGGAGAGCTGCATTTTCGCGGCCAACGCCCGGCTTTGCAGGTCTTGATAACTCTGCAGATCGAGGAGTGGGTTTTCGCCGTGCTCTCTATCGAATTCCTCCGCCACCCGATTCACGATCACGTCGTCCCAATCTTTTCCGCCGAGGCGATGATCTCCGTTCGTCGCGACCATTCTGATATTGTGCCCCTCGATCCGCATCACCGTGACGTCGAAGGTTCCGCCGCCGAGATCGAAAACAAAGACCGTTTGATCCTCCTCCAGCTTGTCGAGGCCGTAGGCGACAGCGGCCGCGGTCGGCTCGTTGATGATCTGGAGGACGTTCAAGCCCGCGAGCTGGCCGGCCGTGATGGTGGCGGTCCGTTCTGCATCGTTGAAGTAAGCAGGCACCGTGATCACCGCATCTGTCACCGGTTCTTTTAAGAAGCGTTCCGCGTCTCCTTTCAGTTTTTTCAGGATCAGCGCAGAAAGCTCTTCCGCCGAATAGATCCTGCCGTTGAACTCGCGGTAAAACTGATCCCTCGGCTTGCCCATCTCACGCTTCACGAAATCAACAATCCGTTCGGGTTCAGCCACAGAATTGTTTTTCGCGAGCGTACCGACGACCGCGTTCTCGCCTTCAAAGAGAATCACCGAGGGCGTGATACGTTCGCTTTCGGAGTTCGGAATGATCTGCGGCTTGCCATAATCGTCGATGTGAGCGGCGGCCGAAAAAGTGGTGCCGAGATCGATGCCGATTGCTTTGCGGTGGGACATTTGTGTGATGCGTGGCGAAAACGAGAGCTGACGTGATGCCTGATCACACGTCTCCTCCTCTCTTGCAGTTTCCATGCCCGGAGCACGGGCATTTCAGGCAGGACTCAGAAGGGTCCCGGCCTGTTCCGCGGCGAACTAAAAACCCTGCCGGTTCTGCCGGAGCGACTTAGCCAAAGCGCTTTGCGATCACTTCTTCCGGCCGCAAAACCTGACCGCGCCAAACGAAGCCCGCCTTGATCCGCGACAGAATGCGACCGTCCTCTTCCGCGGACTCAGCTGCCTCATACCTGACGACCTTGTGGACTGCGCGATCCACCGTCTCTTGCGGCTCTATCTCCGTCACTTCCATGCGGTGCATGATTTCGAGCAAGGCGTGCAGCGAATTTTGCAAGTTGGCATTCCATTGCGCGATTTGGTCCTGCTTTGTTTCCACTTCGCTCGTTTCGGATTTCATCTGCGCAGAGAGGCTGGTCAGGTCGTCGAACATCATCACGAGGTCGCGAATGAATGGCTTCTGGAGCGACTCGCGCAGGAAGTTGTCCCGGTAACTTCTCAACTCCTGATGAAGCGAATCGAACAGACGTTGATTTACACTCTCCGCACTCCGGAGTTTGGCGAGATGATCGTCCACGCGCTGCAATTGCGTCGCGACGTTGTCATTGCTCGAAGGCAGAGCGGCCGTCAGCTTTTCTATTTCCTGCGAGATACGGGTCTCCAGCCCTCCGATCCGCTCGCTCAGGGTCGCGACCTCCTCCGAGAGCCGATCTGAAGCGGCATGATCCGTTCCGGTACTCTCAGCCGGAACAGGCGCGATCGTCGTCTGCGCTTCCGCTACCAATTGCTGCATGGTGGAAGCAAATTCCTCTTCGAGTTTGATCTCAGCGGTCAACGACATCGTGCTCAGGTTTTGTTCGTGTAAAAATTGCGAATTGCATCCACCAGGCCCTCGACTTCGTGGTGCCGCGCTTCCACAGCGACGGTCAGCCCACGCTCGCGAGCCGTCTTCGACGTCACGGGACCAATGCTGGCGACTTGCATTCCCTCCGGCCATGGCAGATCGAGCGTGAGGAAGTTTTCCACCGTGGACGAGCTGGTGAAGGTGATCATGTCAGCTCCTTCATCGAGCAGGCGCTGCC
>JACDBM010000251.1 GCA_013694945.1 Chthoniobacterales bacterium | reverse complement strand
CGAAGCGGATCGCATCCCGCGTCACGAGGCTAGATGAACGACGGCTTCGTAAGTTTTGGGACCGTGGCTTCGATCGCGGCGCGGTCGGCTTCCAGCCATGGCGGAAGGACCAGCGTCTCGCCGAGATGCGCCGGATCTTCGTCCACGGCGAAGCCAGGACCATCGGTCGCAAGTTCAAAAAGCACACCGCCGGGTTCCTTGAAGTAGACCGATTTAAACCAAAACCGATCGATCACGGGTGTCGGATGTGCGCCGCTGTTTTGCACGGTTCCGCGAAGAGCGGCCTGGTGTGCGTCGTCATCCACGCGCCACGCGAGATGGTGAATACTGCCCGTGCCCCAGGCTCCCCGACGCGCGCCCGGCAGTGCCCGCACATCAACATATTGCCCGGATTGTCCCTCCGCGATTCCGTAGCGATGCCACTCGCCTTCCGTTCCGAGAAGTCGAAACCCGAGCGCCTGCTCGAGGAATGAAGCGGTGATCGGAAGACTTGCCTCAACCAGCCGGGCGCTTTCGAGTCCGCGAATCTGATGCTCCACCGGAATGGGACTATCCTCCCACGGCTGGAAGGCGCGGCCTAACGAGCTGTGGCTCTCGACCAACGCGATCTTCAGCCCGTGCGTATCTTTGAAAGCGAGGACGTGCTCGCCGAAACGAACTTCCGGCGCACCAATTTCGACGCCAACGCTCTGCAAACGTCCACTCCAGAAGCCAAGGCTGCCTGGCGGCACCGCGAGCGAAACCTCGCTGCTCAAGCCGTGGCCATCGCGACTCGGCGCCATCTGCGCCCAAGGGAAAAAGGTCAGGTCCGTCCCAGGATTCCCTTCGGCGTCGGCGTAGAAGAGGTGATACGTGCCGGGATCATCCTGATTCACGCTTTTCTTCACCAGTCGCATACCAAGAACCCCTGCATAGAAGTCCAAGTTCTCCTGCGCTGGGCCGGAGATGGCCGTGACGTGATGAAGTCCGCGAACAGGGTTCATTAAAAATTACCGCGGCTTTGTTTCGGTTGGCGGTTTGGGTTTGCCAGGCACGGCATCTTTTTCGGGAGAAAGCTCCGGCGCGATCTCGTATTCCGGTTTCGCGACGCCCAACAGCCACTTGTCGAACCAGCCGACAATATGTTGCAGCCGCTCGATCCGATGCCACGGCTGGCCGCTGCGTGACAGTTCGTGCGTCTCGTTAGGGAATTTCACCATCACAGTCGGGATCCTGCGGAACTTCAAGGCCCGGAACATCGCCTCTCCGCCCGCGGTCGTCGGGGTGCGCGTGTCCGTTTCTCCCAGCACAAACATCATCGGCGTCTTCACGTTATTGATGTAGGTGATCGGGGAACGCGCCTTGAAATCTTCCGGGTCCTGGAAGGGCGGCGCCTTGAACCACGTTGGCTGGAAGAGGGTGAAATCCGCCGTGTACCACCATGATTCCCAATCCGCGATGTCGCGCTGCGCGACGCCGGCCGCGAAACGATCCGTGTGCGTAACCACCCAATTGGTCAGCAAGCCGCCACCGCTACCGCCGGTGACAGCGAGTTTCTTCTCGTCGATGTAGCCGCGCTTGATCGCGTCATCCACGCCGAGCATCAGGTCCTGATAATCGTCCCCCGGGTAGCGATACTGGATTACATTCCCGAACTCCTGCCCGTAGCTCGTGCTCCCGCGGGGATTCGGATAGAGCACCACATAACCTTTCGCAGCCATCCATTGGAATTCGTGATCGAAAACGAAGCCGTAGGCGGCATGCGGCCCGCCGTGGATGTTCAGCACCAGCGGATATTTCTTTTTCGCGTCGAAGCGCGGCGGTTTTTGTAACCACGCCTGCACTCGTTTGCCATCGAAGCTCTCATACCAGACTTCCTCCGGTTCAGTCAGATTGAGCTGACTGAAGAGCTCGCGATTTACGTCGGTAAGCTGGCGCGGTTGTCCCCTCTCTTCGAGCACAGCCAGATCGCCGATACGCGTCGAAGTGGAGACCTGATAGACAAGCTTTGCGCCATCAGCCGAGGCACGGAAACGGACGACAGCCTGATCGCCTTTCGTCAGTTCCGTGAAGGCGCCGCTCGCCACGTCGAAACGGCCCAGATTTGTTCGGCCTTCTTTCGAAAAGATCTCAAGGATGCTTTTCCCGTCGCCGCTCCAGATCGGAAGATTCCCTCCACCCGCGCGTGGCGCGCCGTTATCACCGAAAACACCCGCAGCCAAGTCCCAATCGAACCCCGCCGTCAGATTTCTCGGTTGCGCGTTCGGTGTGAGGTCCATCACCCATAAATCCGGCTGCATGTATGAACTAACGGGCTCGTTTTTCGAGCCGACGAAAGCGAGTTGTTTCCCATCGGGACTCAGCGCGAGATCGCTCATCTCCATATTAACGGTCGTGATCTTGACCGGTTCGCCACCACTCGCGGCGACCGAGTAAAGCTCCGTCTTCGGCAACTCGTAGTATGGCTCGTCGACACGCGACGAGATGAAGTGAATCTGCGCGCCGTCCTTCGACCAATTCGGCTCGTCCTCGTTGAAACGGCCGCTTGTCAGTTGCTTCGGCTGCACCTTCTCTTCCGCCGAGCGCGGCGCCGGAATCGTCCAGATGTGCTGCGGGCGCTTCGGATCGAGATAACCCTCGTTATTCGAGCGATAGACAGCGCGCGTGATGACATGCGCGTCGCTCTCGCGTTCATCGTCGCCCGCAGCTTTGCCAATTGGAGATGCGGCCGGCGTTGCGCTTTCTTTCACCCCCCGATCCACAACTGCCGCCGCCTTTAGCTCTTCTTCCTTGCGCTTTTTCCTCTCCTGCTTCGCCAGGTCTTCCGGGTTCGTGCTGCTCAAAAAGGCGATCGTCTTGCCGTCCGGCGACCAGACGATGCCGCTTGCTCCTTTCGGCAACGATGTGAACTGGAAAGCGTCCCCGCCGCTCATCGGCAACATGCAAAGCTGAGGCGGGTCGGGTTTGCCTTCCTTCTCCGCGGCTCGCGCAAAGGCGAGATATCTCCCGTCCGGCGACCAACGTGGCGCCGCGTCGCGCGTTCCACTCGTTAGGCGATGCGGCTCTTCGCCGCCGGCGGTCGGCACGACCCAGAGCGAGGTGTCGTAGCCGTCCTTTTTCTCATTTACCGAGACGCGCACGAACACCGTACGTGAACCGTCCGGCGAGACCTGCGGGTCGCCGATCCAAACAAAGTCAAAAAGGTCCTTCTCCGTGATGCTGCGCTTCTCGGCGGCGGAGACGGGAGCGTCCAGAATAGCGCCGAACGCGAGCAGGAACAGAGCTGACCCGAGACAGAAATGGTGAGACGTGCGCATGGGTGAACGTGGCATCAAGGCAACGTTCCGCAATTTGCGCCGAGAATCCCCCAACTTAGATTCGCGCGATGCCGACCGACCCATGCTTACCTTTCATTTTCGTGACGCGTGACGCGGGGCCGATTCTGCGCGCTTTTGGCGAAACAGTGATCATGCACCTCGACAGCGTGGCCACCGGCGGCGTTCTGAATCTTTGGACGGAGATCACCCCGCCCGGCGGAGGCCCGCCTCCGCATCACCACGAGCGCGAGGACGAATGCTTAGCCGTGCAGGAAGGCCGCGTCGCATTCTTCAGCGAGGGCGAATGGCGGGAGTTCGGGCCCGGCGCGGTCGTCTTCATGCCGCGAAAGCACATTCATGCCTTCAAGAACGTGGGAGAAACGCCGAGCCGGATGCTGATTTCCACCACTCCCGGAGGATTCGACAAGTTCTTCGCGCGTTGTCATGAGGAGTTCAAGACCGCAGCCGCGCCGGATATGGACCGAATCCTGCAAATCAGCGCCGAGCACGGCATCCATTTTGTGAACACATGAGAGCTCGCTTTCTCCTCTTTGCTCTTCTCGCGTCCTCGGTTCAGGTCCTCGCCGCGCAATCCTCTATCTTCCTCGTGCGCCACGCCGAGAAGGCAGCCGGCGACGGCGTCGACGCACAGGACCCCGACCTTTCAGAAGCTGGACGCGCGCGGGCGGAATCGCTGGCGCTGATGTTGCGGGACGCGCACCTCACGGCCATTTACGCCACGGAGTTCAAACGCACGCAGCAAACCGCCGCGCCGGTGGCACGAGCTGCTGGACTCGAGGTGACCAGCATTCCGGCGAACGAAACGGCAACTCTCGTTTCGAAGCTGAAGGAAAACGAGGGAAACGCGCTTGTGGTCGGCCATTCCAACACGCTTCCGGAGATCATCAAATTGCTTCGCTTCGCCGATTCTATCATCGTCGGGGAGTCCGAATACGACAGTCTCTTCGTGCTGACCCACGGCTTACCGCCCCAGCTGCTCCGCTTGCACTACCGCTAGCTGATGGCGCATAACCGCGTTGACATCCGGGGGCTGCTGTCGTTAGGCTATCCACTACTCAAGATATGAGACCCATCTGGAAAGGCAGTATCAGCTTCGGGCTGGTTTACATTCCGATCGCCGTTTATCCCGCGACGCGCGAGGAGAAACTGAGCTTCCGTCAACTCCGCGCGACCGACCTTAGCCCCATCAAATACAAGAAGGTCGCCGAAGCCGAT